>JACMMK010000234.1 GCA_014379045.1 Burkholderiales bacterium | reverse complement strand
GCGTGCACGGCGTGATCGTGCAGGCGGTGAAGACGCCCGAGCTGCGCGCGCGGCTGGGCGAACTGGGCATCGAACTCACCGCGAGCGCCTCGCCCGAGGAGGCCACGGCCTTCGTGCGCGCCGAGGTCGCGCGCATGGCCAAGCTCGTGAAGGAAGCAGGCATCAAGGCGGATTGATCGGCGGGCGCACTGGTACGGCCAGTGGCGCGCGCGCGCTGGAGCGTCGATAGAACTCGCCGCCGCCGAACAGCATCAGCGCGCAGCCGATGAACACCGGCACATAGCCAGCTGCGCTCGCCACCGCGCCGAAGGCGAGCGGAATGGTCACATGCGTCAGCTGGTTGATCATCACGCGGATGCCGGTGCCCTCGCCGGCGCGTCCCTTCGGCGACAGGTTGTAGATCAGCGTCATCGAGATCGGCTGCGCACAGCCGCAGCCCAGGCCCAGCAGGAACGCGATCGCCGCCAGCGCCCACGCACTCTGGAAGAACGGAAACAGCGCGTAGCCGACGGCGGTGACGAAGATCGCACCGACCAGCACCGGCGGCTCGCCATGGCGCTTCGCCAGACGCGCGGCGACGAGGCGCACGACGAACGTGGCACAGGCGAAGGTCGCCATGATCATGCCGATGGCAGACGCTGAATGCCCGATCGAGCGCGCATAGACCGGCAGGAAGAAGTTGAACAGATCCCACGCCGTCGCGATCACCCCGCCGGCGAAGAACGTGCGCTTCAGTGCGGGAATCCGCCACAGGTCGAACGAGCTCGGGCGCGGCCCGCGTTTGGGCGACGAACGTCGCTGCGGGATCCATCCGGGAAACCACCAGACCCCGATCAGCGCCACCAGCGGCAGCGCCGCCAGCACGAGATAGGTCGGCCGATAGCCGATCAGGTCGATCGAGAACCCGGCCACCAACGGCCCGAGTAGACCCGACAGCGAAAAGCCCATGCCGAGGAACGCGAAATTGCTCGCGCGGTTCTCCGGCCCGCTCAGCGAACCGGTCATCGTCTGCGCGGCCACCTGCCAGGCCATGAAGCCCACACCGAGAATGGATGCCGACACGCAGATCGCCCCGATGCTCGGCCTCACCCACGGGATCGTCAGGCCGATCACGATCATCAACGCGCCGAAGGCGAGCGGCAGGCGCATGCCGAGGCGATCGACCAGCTGACCGGCGTACACCGCGAGACACATCGGCAGCAGCGCGTACAGCGAGACCACGACGCCGATCATCAGCGGCGAGGCGTCGAGATTCAGCGCGAACAGCGACGACAGGACGCGGCTGCCCCCGTACCCGATATGGGAGAACACGCTCATCGCAACGATGAGCTTCAGCGGCCTGGGCGGCGCTGTCATGAACGATGCAGAAACAAGGCGACGGTCCTGCGCGGCGAACGACACCGCAGCGTCGGCTCGACCGTCCAGCCCCGGGATCACCCCGAGGTCGGACGCTGAGTCAAGCTCGAAGTGAGGCGGCGAAGTCAGCCCCGGCAACGGGCGACAGGCCGCAAAGTGTCTGCATTATGCGAGTAAACTCACGTGGAGTCGAACCGAGATCGAACGATGGATACCTCGAAGAAGAACGTCGTAGTGCTCGCCGGGTGTCAGGCGATCACCCAGGTGAAGATGTCGATGCTGATCGCCATCGCCGGGCTCTCGGGCTACGCGCTCGCGACCGACAAGACCTGGGCGACGCTGCCGATCACCGTCTACGTGATCGGCTCGGCGCTGGCGACGCTGCCGTCGGGCACGTTCATGAAGCGCTTCGGCCGGCGCACCGGCTTTTCGTTCGGTGCGCTGTTCGGCATTGGCGGCGGGGTCGTGTGCGCTCTGGCGCTATGGCTCGAAAGTTTCTGGGTGTTGTGCCTGGGCACAGCGATCCTCGGCGTGTTCGTCGCGTTCGGACGCGCCTACCGGTTCGCTGCTGCCGACGCCGCGCCGAAAGAGTTCAAGGCGAAGGCGATCTCGCTGGTGCTCGCCGGTGGCATCGTCGGCGGCATACTCGGGCCCAACCTCGCGAACTGGACGAAGGACCTGTGGACCGGGCTCGAGTTCGGCGCACCCTTTCTCGTCATCAGCCTGCTCTCGATGCTGACGCTGCTGGTGCTGCGACCGTTGCAGATACCCCCGCTGACGGTGGCCGAGCGCGCCGAACCGGGGCGCCCGATCGGCGAGATCATGCGCCAGCCGGCGTTCATCGTCGCGGTCACCGCGTCGGCCGTCGGCTACGGTGTGATGAATCTGCTGATGGTCGCCACCCCGTTGGCGATGCACCATCACGACTACGAATTCGGCAGCATGGCGTTCGTGCTCGAGTGGCACCTGATCGGCATGTTCGCGCCGTCGTTCTTCACCGGCCACCTGATCACGCGCTTCGGACTGCTGCCGGTCATGGTGGCGGGAGCGATGCTCAACCTGGTGTGCATCGGCATCGCACTGTCGGGTGACAGTGTCACGCACTTCTGGTCGGCGCTGCTGATCCTCGGCGTGGGCTGGAACTTTCTCTTCACCGGCGGCTCGGCGCTGCTGACCGAGACCTATCTGCCGGCCGAGCGAGAGAAAACGCAATCGATGCACGACTTCATCACGTTCGCGACCATGGCCGTGACTTCGCTCGTCTCCGGCGCGATGCTGTCGCACGAGGGCTGGGGCTGGCACGCGATCAACTACGGCTCGTTGCCGTTCATCGCGGCCGTGCTGATCGCGATCGCATGGATCGCACCGATGCGCAGACTGCGCGTACCTACTGCGTCCTGACGGACAAAGGCCCGACGCTGTCGTGCCAGTCGAAGCTCACTCGGCGGCGCGCACGCAGTTGCGCCCCTCCTGTTTCGCGCGATAGAGCGCGTGGTCGGCACGGCCGACGAGTTGGGTGGCGAGTGCGGCGGCATTGTCGAAGTGTTCCGGTAATGCAGTGGCGGTGCCCACGGATACTGTCACCGGAATGTCTGCGCCCTTCGTATCGTCGAACGGCGCGCCCTCGATCCCTGCCCGCACCCGCTCGGCGATCGTCATCGCCGTCGACGCATCGGTGTCGGCGAGTACCGCGGCGAACTCCTCACCGCCGTAGCGTCCGAGCGTGTCCGACAATCTCAGTTCGCCCTTGATGCGCGCTGCAACGCCACGCAACACCTCGTCGCCGACCGGATGACCGTAGCGGTCGTTGATCGACTTGAAGCGGTCGATGTCGACGAACAGGCACGAGATCGGTCGGCGCGAGCGCCGTGCGCGATCGGCCTCTTCGCGCAGGCGCTGATCGAAGTAGCGCCGGTTGTGCACGCCGGTCAGCGGGTCGGTCAGGCTCACGTGTTTGAGCCGCTCGTGGTTGGCGACGTTCTCGAAGCAGATCGCGATGATGCCGGCGAGACGTTCGACGAAGTCGGTCGCCATGCCCGAGGCGAAGCGCGCCAGATCGCGGCTGCCGAGGTTGACGCTGCCGATCAGGATGCCGCGACGCTTCAGCGGCACGATCGCCACACTTTGCGGGCGCGTCGTCTCGAACGGAAACAGCACGTTGTGGATCGGCTTGACGAATGCGCCGAGCGACGGGCTGCCCGCCCACGCAAGCGCACGAAACAGTTCGGAGAACCCGTCGAGCAGAATCAGGTCGGGATGATCGTCGACCTCGATCTCGATCGATTTGAACAGCCGGCGCAGATCGTGATCCGGGTCGCACAGCGCAAGGGTCACCGCGTCGTAGTCGTTGATGCGCCGGAATTCGTTGAACAGCATGTCGAACAGTTCGGGAAAGGTCGACCCCTCCATCAGTCCGACTTCGATCTTGCGATGCCGGTCGAAGATCTGTTCGTTGCGTCGACCATCGGTGAGCAGCGCATCGAGCCGCGCGCGCAACGCGCGGTTCTCGCGCAGACGACGGTCGACGTCCATCGGCGCTAGGGGACGCAGGCCCGGGGCACGCCGGCGAGCCAGGCACGACGGCGGTCGGTCGCCGCGTCGTCCGCCTTGTCGTCGAACGCACACCACGCCGTATCGTGCGGCACGTCGTCGAGCAGGATCCGGCCTTCGAACAGTTCGTCGCGCCGGAATGCGTGCAATGCGATCTCGCGTCCCGGCGCGGCGGCGGCGAGCATCGATTCGACCGTTCCCGACCAGCGGATGCCATCGAGCGCCAGCAATTGGTCGCCAGACGACAGCCCCGCGCGCTGCGCGGGACTCGCGTCGTGCACGACCGCGATCCGGCCGTCGGTGCCTACCCGCGCCCCGAGCCACGCACGCGGTGGGTCGTCGGGCTGCGTCGGCGCGCCCGCACTGCCACCCTTGTCGGCCTCGTTCGCCGCCGCACGAAGGCGCAGGGACACACCTATCGTCTCGAGCAACGGCGCGAGCGCCAGATCCTCGGTGCCGTGCACGGCCGTGGCGAAGAACCGGCTCAGATCACGTTCGGCCAGCATCGATGCCAGGGCCTCGATCCTGCCTTCGGGCACGCCGACTTCGCGCGCCCCGTATTCCTGCCAGAGCGTGCGCATCAGATCGTCGAGCGAGCGTTTGCCGGCGGTCGCTTCGCGCAACATGAGATCGAGCGCGAGCGCGACGAGCGATCCCTTCGCGTAGTAGCTGACCACGGCGTTCGGCGAATTCTCGTCCTGGCGGTAGAACTTGATCCAGGCGTCGAAGCTCGACTCGGCCACCGACTGCCTGAAACGCCCGCTCCCGCGCAGCACGCGGGTCATCGTTTCGCCGAGCAGCACCAGGTATTCGTCGGCGGAGATCAGACCGCAACGCACCAGCGCGAGATCGTCGTAATACGAAGTGATGCCTTCAAAGGCCCACAGTTGCCGGGTGTAAGCCTCGGTGCTCAGATCGTACGGCTGGAATGCCGCGGGCTTGATGCGCTTGACCTGCCAGGCGTGGAAATACTCATGACTGGCCAGTCCCAGCAGCGTGCGGTACTTCTCACCACCCTGTCGGCGGCCGGGCTGCGGCAGATCGTTGCGACTGCACAGCAGGCTCGTCGAACTGCGATGCTCGAGCCCGCCGTAACCCTCGCCAACGACGGTGATCTGGAACAGGTAGTAGTCGAACGGCGGTGGCGCGCCGAACAGGTCGATGTGCTGCGTGCATACACGCGCGAAGTCGGCAGCCAGACGGGCGAGATCGCCCTGATGCCGGCCGGTCACGGCGATATCGTGGCGCACGCCGTGCGCATCGAAGCTGACCAGGTCGAAGGTGCCGCATTCGACCGGGTGATCGATCAGCGCATCGTAGTCGGACGCCCGATACCGCCCGAACCCGAACTCGGGCGCGCCGGCGCGTTCGAGCGACGTCGCGACACGCCACCGGCGGTAGGCCTCGCCGCGTGGTGGCTCGATGTCGACGGTGCACGGTTCGTGCTCGCGTCCGACCACCGCGAGAAACACCGAGCTGCCGTTGAAGTAGGCATGCGTCGAATCGAGATGCGCGGCGCGCACCGAGAGATCCCAGGCGTAGATGTCGCAGGTCACGCGCAGCACGCCGGTACACGGTGCACAGCGCCACGTGTGCTTGTCGATCTTCTCGAGCGCTACCGACTCGTCGCCGGCGTGTGCGGCGATGCTCACGACATGGCGCGCGAACTCGCGGATGAGGTAGCTCCCCGGTACCCACACCGGCAGCCGCAGCAGCTGTCCGTCGGGATCGGGGTCGTCGATCGACAGCGTCACTTCGAACCGGTGCGCGGCCGGGCAGCGCGGAACGATCGTGTAGTGCAACGCTTCGGAGCCGGCCTTCATCGTTCGGTCGTCATCGGTCGGTCATCACAGCGCAGCCGTCAGCGCAGGGGCGGGGGCGTCGGGCGTCATCGAGTTCGGGATGGCGCCGTCGTGTCGCGCTTCATCGATCAGGCGAGCGCCTTGGTCGCGACCTCGAACACGTCCTTCGACAGCTCACCCTGGGCCACGATCGTCTCGAGTTCGCCGCGCATCAACGCCTGGCGCCCGGCGTCGTACTTGCGCCAGCGGTTGAGCGCACCGAGCATGCGCGAGGCCACCTGCGGGTTCTGTCGGTCGAGCCGCAACACCTGCTCGCGCAGGAACGCATAGCCCGACCCGTCGGCCTCATGGAAGCGCAACGGGTTGCCGTGACAGAACGCGCCGATCAGCGCACGGATGCGATTGGGATTGCGCCCGTCATACGCGGGATGCTCCATCAGCGAGCGCACCTGCGTCAGCGCATCGGGCGCTTCCGAGCGCGCCTGCAGTGCCAGCCACTTGTCGATCACCAGCGGGTCGGCCTTCCAGTGCGCGTAGAACGTACCGAGCGCGTTCTGGCGCGCCGCACCAGGCGTCTCGACGATGCACGACAGCGCCGCGATCTGATCGGTCATGTTGTTGGCCGCATCGAACTGCGCGAGCGCGAGCGCCAGGGCATCGGGCTCGCCGGTGCGCGACAGGTAACCGAGGCAGATGTTCTTCAGCGCGCGCTTGCCGACCGACGCGCCGTCATGGCTGTACGGTCCCGGCGTCTGATTCGACTCGTACACCTGCTGCAGCGCTGCGTGGTGCGCGCACGCGAGCTGCTGCACGACCGCCTCGCGCGCCGCATGCAGCCCCTCGACATCGATGACTTTCATGAGCTCGCCGAGATAGGTGTAGTCGGGTAACGTCAGCGCG
>JACMMK010000233.1 GCA_014379045.1 Burkholderiales bacterium | reverse complement strand
CGATCGCCACCAGCAGGCGCCATCCCTTGGCGGCCGATTTGCCGCGGCCCATGGTGGCCGGCTCGCAGTACACGGCGTCGTCGAAGTCGCGGGCGGTCTCCCCGTCGATCGTCACCAGCGGCAGTTCGCGCAGATCGACACGGCCGCGCAGGTCGGTCGCGCGCGGCACCGCCGGGAACTTCGCCGCGAGTTTCTCGATCTCGCCGCTGAACAGATACGGCAGGTCGTGCTTGCGCAGCGCGATCTCGATCTCCATGCCGGGATCGGCGTACGTACCGAGCACCTCGACGATGCGCCCGATCGGCTGGGTGTGCCGCGTTGGCTGCTCGATGATCTCGGCGACGACCACCTGTCCCGCCTTCGCCGGATGCGGATCGTCGGCGGCGACCAGAATGTCCTGACTGACGCGGCGCTCCTCGGCGACGACAAAACGCACCCCATGCTCGACATGCAGGCGGCCCACGACGCGCCGATTGCCGCGCTCGAGCACCTCGACGACGACTGCCTCGCGTTTGCCACGGCGAGGTGCCGGCACCTCGCGCCCGAGCACGCGGTCGCCGTGCAGCACCTTCTGCATCTCGCCGGGGCCGAGGAACAGATCGCCGCTCGCATCCTCGGGCACGAGGAATCCGAAGCCGTCCGGATGCCCCTGGACGCGTCCGCGAATCAGATCCATCTTCGACGGCAGGCCGAGCGCGCCGCGCCGGTTCGTGATCAGTTCGCCCTCGCGCTCCATCGCGCTCAGGCGTCGCGAGAAGCCTTCTTCCGATTCAGGCACTACGCCGAGCAACTCGGCCAGGCGCTCGGGTTCGAGGGGAATGCCCGCTTCGCGCAACGCTTCGAGGATGCGCTCACGCTCGGGGACGACCGTCGTGAAGACGGGTTTAGTCGACGGCCGTAGGCCGGAAGTGCGACGTCGTTGATAGGTCAATTGACAAAGCCTGCATGGTTGAATACATTTCGCGGCCGCAGTGCCGAGATGGCGGAATTGGTAGACGCACCAGGTTCAGGTCCTGGCGGTGGCAACACTGTGGAGGTTCGAGTCCTCTTCTCGGCACCAGAATCGACCGGACTTCCGAAATCCACCGATGCGGATTCGTCGAACGGTCGAGCAGTCGTCGAGTCGTCAAGTGACTGCGCCTCGGCGTCCAGACACGCAACGCGGGAGTGTCGCACGGCTGCGGGGGCGGTGCAGCGGCGCCTGCCGCTGCACACGCGGCCTGCGCCTCACGTCTGGATATCGAACACGCGGCGGGCGTTGCCCCCGCGCAGTTTGTCGCGCAGGTCCGCCGGCAGCGCATCGATGCGCGCCAGGATGCCGGTCATGTCGCTGATGTTGTGCGGGTAGTCGCTGCCGAACAGCACGTGGTCTTCGCCGAACACTTCGAGCGTGTCGCGCAGCGCATTGTGCGAATAGAGCACCGAATCGGCGTACAGGCGTTTCAGGTAGGTGCTCGGGCGTTCGGCGATGCGCGTACGCGCCGCAGCGA
This sequence comes from Burkholderiales bacterium, assembly GCA_014379045.1. GTDB lineage: Bacteria > Pseudomonadota > Gammaproteobacteria > Burkholderiales > CAIKXV01 > CAIKXV01. The sequence goes on along the minus strand of JACMMK010000233.1, from coordinate 1,752 downwards.
TCACCTCGTGGCACCGGTCCAGGCGCGGCGCAAGAAACGGCAGCGTGCCACCCCCGTGCGCGATGATCAGTTTCATTCGCGGATAGCGGTCGAAGAAGCCATCGAAGATCATCCGCGTCACCGCGAGCGTCGAATCGAAGGTGAAGCCGACCGATGCCGACAACTGGTACATCGCGATGTCCATTTCGGCGCAGCCGCAGGGCACCGTCGGATGCAGGAACACCGGCAGCGCGCGCCGGTCGATCTCCGCCCATACCGACGCGAAACGCGGGGCGGTCAGCGATTCCCCGCCGATGTTTCCGAGCACCATCACGCCGCGCGCGCCATCGTCGAGCGCACGCGCGAGCTCTTCACAGGCGCGCGCCGGATACTGGAACGGCAGCGATGCGATCCAGCGCAACCGCTGCGGATGGTCGGCCTGCGCCTGCGCGAAACTGCGGTTGATCGCCCGCGCCGCGCGCGCGCTCGCGTCTTCGTCACCCCAGTACACGTTGGGCCCGGTCAGCGAGAGCACTGCCATGTCGACGCCGGCGGCGTCCATCGACTCGATGCGCTCGGCATAGTCGAACATCCGCGGTTCCGGCGTCATGAACGCGATGCCGTCGTAGTGAATCACTTCCTTCCCGCCGACGACCTCCCGGATCGAGAAACGCGCGCCGCTGTGCGCGCGGAACAGCGTCAGCCATTCTTCGCAGAGCATGTGGGAATGGATGTCGATCGCCTGCTGCATGCCGCCTCCGTGGTTGGCTGGTGCGCTATTCCGGCTTGACCCCCGCGTCGCGGATCACCTGCGCGAAGCGGGCGATCTCGAGCTTGATGTAATCACCGAACTCGGCCGCGGTCCCGCCGAGCATCTCGGCACCGTCAGCGGTGATGCGCGTCTGCACGTCGGGCAGGCGGATGACCCGGTTCACCTCGGCGTTGAGCCGCGCAATCACTTCGGGCGGCGTACGCGCCGGTGCGACGACGCCTTGCCAGGAGTAGAACACGAGGTCGCGATACCCGAGCTCGACCAGGGTCGGCACCTCGGGCGCGACCATCGTGCGTTTCTCGCCGGTATGCGCGAGCGCGCGCAGCCGTCCCGCTTTCACGTACTGCAGGCTCGTGTTCTGGAACATCATCGCGATCTGCCCGCCGAGCAGATCGATATCGGCGGGACCGCTGCCCTTGTACGGTACTTCGATCAGATCGAGCTTCGCCGCGGACTTCAGCATCTCCATCGACATGAACGACGGACTGCCGGTGCCGGCCGAGCCGTAGGCGAGCTGCCCCGGGCGCATGCGCGCCAGCGCGACCAGGTCCTTGATCGATTTCACCGGCAGCGACGGATGCACGACGAGCGTCATCGGCGTGCGCGCGATCAGCGCGACCGGCGCGAAATCACGCACCGGGTGGTACGGCAGCGTACGGTACAGATGCGGATTGATCGCGAGTGTCGTGCTCGTCGCGAGCAGGATCGTGTAGCCATCGGGCGCCGACCTGGCGACGAACTCCGAGCCGATCAGCGTCGCCGCGCCGGGCCGGTTTTCGACCACGACCGCATGGCCGAGACTGTCAGCCAGACGCACGCCCACCACGCGCGCGATCATGTCGGTGTTCCCGCCCGGCGCGTACGGTACGACGAAGCGCATCGGTTTCGACGGGAAAGTCTGCGCCGCGGCCGGCGGGGCGAGCGTCGAGCCACAGGCCAGCAACAGCACGCCGACTCTGAATGCCGCGGCGACTCCGCGGCATGCCCGGGGCTCAGACTCG
>JACMMK010000232.1 GCA_014379045.1 Burkholderiales bacterium | reverse complement strand
CGGGTCGAGTGCGGGTGCTGCCACCGCGCGCGGTAGCGGCGCGCCATGGGCGATCGGGCCCGGCTCGTCACGCCCGGCGAGTGCAACCACCGCTCTGCGCAGACGCGAATACCACGACGCTTCACTGCCCTGCAGTCGATGCCCGCTGACGACGAGCATCTGACGTGCGCGCGTTACCGCGACATACAACAGGTTGAGGTCTTCACGCTCGGCGAGCCCCTGCGCCCGCTCGAAGACCCTTTGCTGTTCCGCGCCGAGGTTGCCTTTGCGTGTCCAGAACGAAAAGTGCGTCGGCGCTTCTGCATCCGCCGGCCAATCGATCAGCGTCGCGTAGCCGCGCGTCGCGAGCCGCGGAGCCGCGCTGTTCAACAACCAGACGATCGGCGCTTCGAGGCCTTTCGCCCCATGCACCGTCATGATGCGCACCGCATCGTCGAGCGTCTCCGGATTCGCCTCGTCGAGGGCTTCCTGCGGCGGAACGTGCTCGAGATCGCCCAATTCGTCGACGAAGCGCGCGAGCGTCGGATAACGTCCGGCATCGGCCGCCAGCGCGTGTTCGAGCAGCGCGAGCAGATTGGCTTCGATCGCCGGTGCCGCCGTCGGTGCAACGCTCGCCGCATAGCGGTCGAGCACATCGGCCTCGAAGTAGATCGCGTCGAGCAGATCGTGGACCGGCCGGGACACGGCGAGGACGAACCAACGCTCGATCAACTCGGCAGCGCGCCTCGCCTCGACGCTCGCCGTGGGGAGGGCCGCATGCCGGACGAGGCTGCGGTACCAGGTCTGTGCGCGGTGCGGCCGTGCAGGCCGGCGTTCGATCATCACCCCATCAACGTCCACCGCCGTGTCCGGAGCCTCCTGATGTCGGCGATCCGCACGCGGCGCGTCGCCGTCCCCAGAGTCGTGGACAGATTCGACCGGGTCGAGGGGGTCGATATCGTCCGACGCGGTGGCGATCGCCACCAGGTCCTCGTTGGACAGCGAAAACACCGGAGAGCGCAGCGCATGCGCGAGCGCGAGGTCGTCATGAGGGGCAACCAGGAAGCGCAGCAACGCGACGATGTCGCGCACCTCGAGCGTGAGCAGAAGCCCGCCCTGACGTGAACTCGTGCATGGAATCGAGGCATCGCGCAGCGCACGCTCGTAGATCGAAAGTTTGCCGCGCGTGCGCACGAGCACCAGCACGTCGCGCCAGAGAACACGTCGGGGCAGACCATGCACGTCGAGCACGTTCTGCCCGCGCAGTCGATGCAGGCCCTCGACCAGTTGCGCTGCTTCGTCGGCCACGCGCAGGTCTTCGGCTTCGACGCGCGCCTCGGTCAGCGGGTCGCGGTACGGACGCGCCGACGACGCTTCTTCACCGGTAGCCGAGCGCCCCTGCGTTCCCGGGGGTTCATCGTTGTCCTGCGGCGCGCCTCCGGCAGGCGAATCGAGCGGCACGCCGGCCGCCGCGCAACCCGCGTCGGGCGGTGCGTTGCGCGCGACCAGATCGAGTATTTCGACACGACCGGGTTTGTGCAGGTCGAACGCATGATGAGCCCTGAACCCGGTCAGCACGGGATCGTTGTCGAACAGTGCGTTGACCAGATCGATGACCGGCTGCGCGCAGCGACGCGATGTGTCCTGCTCGAGCACATCGGCCCGATAGTGCTCGACGAGGAACGTGCGTGCAGCGTCGAACAGGCGCGGCTCGGCGCCGCGAAACCGGTAGATCGACTGTTTCGGGTCGCCGACCAGAAACACGGTCGGCGTCGCCTGCGCAGCCTGCGCCGCATCGAGCCAGGCGCGAAGCGCGATCCACTGGAGCGGATTGGTGTCCTGAAACTCGTCCAGCAGAAGATGTCGATAACGCGCGTCGAGGCGCGCGTGCAGGAACGCCGCATGATCGTCGTCGGTCAGCAGCCGACACGCATGCTGCTCGAGATCGGCGAAATCAATCGCCTGGCGCTCGCGCTTTACCGCATCGAACTCGCGCAACACCGCTACTGCGCAGGTGAACGCCGCGAGGTTGAACGTGAACGCGGCGCGCTCTCGATCGAGTGCGGACAGCGCATCGATACGCGCCGCGAGCGTTGCATGCATTTCGAGAAACCGACGTTCGCCCTCGACGCCCAGGCGCTTCTGCCGTGCCTTGTTCGGCAGGTAGATGAAAGCGGGACCCGAGCCACTCTCTGTGCAGACTCCCGTGCTTATGAGCTTGAACCAGAGTGCTGAGGTGGCTGCTTCCTGCGCGCGCTCGATTGCGCCCGCCCGCGCGCGGGAGTGCTTGCCGTCGCCGATGCGCAGCAACAAGGCACGGTACGCCGCGAGATCGCGCTGAAACACCCGATCGCTGCGCGCGGCGTCGAGCGGATCGCGCATCGGATCGTCGCGAAGCTCCAGCGGAAGTGCGCGGCGCAACTGCTCGACGGCGCTTTGCAGGGGCTCGGGATGGTCGCGCGTTACCGCCCACCATTCAGCACGATGCGCGATGAACGAGCGCAGCAGCGAGAGCGTCGGCTCAAGGCCGCACTCGCCGAACAATCGATCGATCGCCGTCGCGAGCGAAGGCATGGAGACCGGCGCGGGCAGCGACCCTTCCACGCCACCGGCCGCAACCGCCAAGTGCGTACCGGCCACGCGCTCGACGGGCGCGACGCCATCTCGTTCCCCTGCAGCACCTGGCGGCGGAAGACGGGAATCTACGAGCTCGGTGACCGTAGCCGACTCTGCCACGCCGGCCCGTGCTGCACGCGCACCGAATCGCTGCAGCGCCTCTTCGAGCAATGTGCTGTTCTCTTCGGTGAGCATGCTGCCAGCGAGCGTGCCGGCCGCGAGTGGTGCACGCTGGATGAGCTGAAGGAACCAGCTGTGGAACGTCGCGATCGTCAGGGGCGGCTCGGAGGTGAGCACGCGTTCGAAGAGATTGCGTGCGCGCGCGTGCAGCCGCGCGCGTTCAGCTCGATCGCGCGGGACGATCGCCCGCTCGGCGAGCAGCCGATCGAGCGCGTCGTCGTCGGCGACCGCTGCGCTTTCGAGCAACCGGTCGAGCCGCTGCGCCATCTCCTGCGCCGCCTTGCGCGTGAACGTGATCGCCAGAATTTCCGAAGGTTGCGCGCCATCGAGCAACAACCGGAACACGCGGGCAACGAGCAGCCAGGTCTTGCCACTGCCGGCGCATGCCGACACGACGACCGAGCGCGTCGGATCGAGCGCCCGCTCGATCAGGTGGGCTTGCAACGCCCGCACGCGTTCGCTGGTCGCTGCCGCGTCGCTCATGTCGTGGCGTCGCGCAGCGTATCGCGCTCGCCGATGTCATGCGTATCGGCCCAGAAGTCGCGCCGACACAACCCCCGCACCTTACAGTAGTCGCATACCGTCTGGATGCCGTTGGCCGGCATCGGCGCACCGTCGTGCAAGCGGTCGACGAGCCCGGCGAGTCGCACCCGGGTGGCCTCGGCCGCGTG
>JACMMK010000231.1 GCA_014379045.1 Burkholderiales bacterium | reverse complement strand
CGGTTTTTCTTTTTTGGCGAGGCATAGAAACGACCGCGTCATGCCTCGACAGCATTTTACAAGCCACATGATTCCGGTACTCAGACGCGCCACGTTCGCTCTGCTTCTGGTTGCGTACGGTAGTGCCGCGGCGCAACCGGCCCAGGACCCGACACCGTCGAATGAAACCCGCTTCGACGTCTGGGAATACAGGATAGAAGGCAACACACTGCTCTCGACGATCGAGATCGAACGCGCGGTCTATCCATTTCTGGGTCCGGGTCGCACCGAAAGCGACGTAAACGCAGCGGTCGGCGCGCTCGACAAGGCATACCAGGGACGCGGCTATCGCAACGTCGTGCTCGGCATTCCTGAGCAGCAGGTCGACACCGGCATCGTCCGTCTATCCGTGACCGAAGGCAAGATCGGTCGGATACGGGTGACCGGCGCGCGCTATTTTTCCCAGGAACGCATCCTCGCGGAAGTGCCTTCACTCGCACCGGACAAGACACCCGATTTTAAGCAGCTGCAAGCCGAGATCACCGCGGTCAATCAACAACCCGACCGACGCATCACGCCGGTGTTGCGCGCCGGGCAGTTGCCGGGAACCACGGACGTCGACCTGACGGTGGACGACCGGATCCCTTTGCACGGCGCGCTCGAACTCAACAACCGGCGCAGTCTGAACACCACGCCATTGCGTCTGTCGGGCTCGCTGCGTTACGACAACCTGTTTCAACGCGAGCATTCGCTCGGGCTGCAATTCCAGATGACGCCGCAAGCCACCGATGAAGTGCGCGTGCTGTCCGCGTCCTACACGATTCCGCTCGCATCATGGAATCTGACGGGTTATGCGATTAGCTCGCGCAGCAATATCGGCACGGCGATCGGCGGCACGACGGTGATCGGTGACGGAACCATACTGGGCGTGCGTGCCTCGCGCCGGCTGCCCTCGGAGCGCGCGAGCCTCTCGCACACGCTCACGCTCGGATTCGACTACAAAGATTTCGGCGAGAACCTGCTGGTCAACCAGCAGGCCGGTCTGCAGACACCGATCACGTACGCACCGCTGTCGGTGTCCTACAACCTGTTCTCCGAAGACAAGTCGGGCGTGACCCAGGCAAGTGCTGGGCTGATCCTGGCACTGCGCGGCATCGGTGATGACCAGACTGCATTCGATCGCCGCCGTTTCGGCGCAAACCCGAACTTCATCATCGTGAAATCGGAGTTGCAGCGGGTGCAGAACCTGCCGAACGGGTTCGCCCTGATGGGCCGTCTCGAGGTGCAGGCGGCCGATCAGCCGGTGATAAGCAACGAACAGTTCTTCCTCGGGGGGCTCGACTCGGTGCGCGGTTACTTCGAGGTGGAGTCGCTGGGAGATTACGGCGGACGCACTTCGCTCGAGCTGCGCACTCCACGCATCACCCTGCTGCCGAAGGATTTCGACATGCGAGCGCATGGCTTTTTCGACGCCGGCGCGGCCGGCTTGCATCAGGCGCTTCCGGGTCAGCTAAGTCCGCCGTCACTCGCCAGCACCGGGTTCGGGTTCCGTCTGCGTTACGCGCAACTCGTGTCGCTCAACACCGATGTCGCATGGCCCATTCGCTCGACCCCCAACACGTCGGCGTGGTCGCCGCGTGTGCTGTTCTCCGCTTCAGTCCAGTTTTGAGTAGCCGTCCAGTCCAATGAAAACGATCAATCGTTCGTCCCTCCGCACCCGTCGCTTTGCGCCCGCGTTCGCGCGCTCCGGTCGCCCGGTAGCCAGCGTCGCGATCCTGGCCGCGTGTGGCGCGCTGTTTCACTCGACGGCGGTGCAGGCGCAGCCTGCAGGCTCGACCTTGCCGCCCGGCGCCGTTCCTGTCCTCAGCCGCATCGTGACGCCGAACACCTCGCTCGGCGCGACCGTGCCGCTTCCCGGCGGGGGCAATCGGCTCACGATCCAGCAGAACGAACGTCGGGCCATCATCGAATGGCAGAAATTCAATATCGGGGGAGCCAGCGAGGTCCGGTTCAACCAACCCGACGTAGGGTCGGTCGCCCTCAATCGAGTGCTCGACCCCAGTGGGGACCCCAGCATCATCCAGGGCCGGCTTTCCGCGAACGGCCAGATCATCCTCATGAACCGCAACGGGGTCCTGTTCGACCGTGGGGCACAGATCAACGTGTTCGGGTTGACCGCCGCGGCGATGAACGGGCCCTCGAATACACAGGGGTTCTACGATCGGTTCCTTACCACCGGGCTGTTGCTCCCGAGCAATTCCGCCGACTGGAGCTTCGAAGGCGCGCTGCCGCTGGCCAATGGCAGCCTGCCTGCGATCGAAGTCGGTCGCTACGGTGACGCACAGGCAACCGCCCGGCTCGAGGCCACCGTGGGTGGTTCGATCATGTTGTTCGCGCCGCGCGTGGTCAATCATCCGGGCAGCATCGTCAAGGCGCCCGACGGACAGGTGATCCTGGCCGCGGGCAGCCGGGTGCGACTGTCCGAGAATATCGAGGGTAATGGGCAGGCGTCGGTATCGATGCGCGGTCTGCTGGTCGAAATCGCCGCCGACAGCGGTTCGATCAATCTCACGAGCCTGGTGCACAACCTCGGACTGATCACCGCCGAACGCGGCAATGTGACCCTTGCCGGACTTGCGGTGAACCATCAGGGCACGATCGAAACCACGACCGCGGTGACGCAGAACGGCTCGATCTGGCTGCGCGGCAGGAAGGAAACGACGCTCGGTCCAGGGAGCGTCACGCGCACGCCGCTCGATGTCGCCAACACGACTCGACTCGCCGAAGGCGATGATTTCACGCCGTACAAGCCACAGGTGCGAGTCGAGGGTCAGACCATCAACATCCAGGGCGAGATCACTTCGCCCAGTGGCGTCGTGACCGCGACGGCGCGGCCGGAATTGACCGATCCCTCAGGCCCGACGCGCGTGTTCGTCGACAGCGGGGCGCGTATTTCGGTGGCCGGCAGTTGGGCGGACGTACCGGTGTCGTACAACTTTCTGACCCAGCGGATCACCAGCAACGAGTTGAAGGACGCGCCGCTGCAGAAGGGCGGCATTCTGTTCGGGCAGACCGTCACCGTCGACGTTCGACGCGGGCCGAGATTTCCGCTGTTCGACTTCACGCAACAGTTCCGCAACGAACCACGCTCGATCGTGGAGAAAGCGACCTCGGGCGGTAGCGTCACGTTCGATTCGAGCGGCGATGTGATCGTTCGCGCCGGCTCGGTTACCGACGTGTCGGGGGGCGGGTTCCGGTTCAGCGCCGCCGATATCTCCTCGACCAAGCTCTACGCGAACGGTGTGCAGTACGCGATCGAGGTCGCGCCGGCCAACCTGAACTACGAGCTGATCAGCACTGCCGGGCAGACCGACACCTGGCGCACGCCCGACGGGCGCTTCGGAATCAGCGTGCCGATCGGTGCACCCGGGGCGGTGGTGGTCGAACCTGCGTCGATCGAGGGACGTTCCGCAGGAACGATCAGCGTGCTCGCCGGGGGCGGGCAATCGGGCGTGGTCCTCGACGGTGAGATCCGCGGCGGCGTGACGATCGGGCCCGGGCAACGCAGCGCCGACCGGCGGCCCGCCGGCGGCACCCTGATACTCGGCGGCGCCATCGACCCGACCGCGGTGGTGGTGGACTATCGATTGCGCAATGTGCGGTGGGAGAACGCGCCCACGCCGCTCTCGATTGCGTTCCAGGATGTCCTGCCTGCCTCGCGCAGCGAGCGACTGACGCTCGATTCCGGATTGTTCGGCACTGCCACCCTCGGTTCGTTCGGAGAGTATGTCCGCTCCGGGATATCGAACCTGCAGCTGTTCGCGAACGATCGCATCGACGTGCCCGCGGGCGTGACCCTGATGGCGCCCCCTGGGGCATCGGTCGCGTTGAGCGGTGCACAACTCGTGATCGACGGTACCGTCTCAGCGCCAGGCGGAAACATTCTCATCAACACCAATGCCCAGACCGCCGGCAACACGGGTCGGCGCAGCGTCGTCCTGGGTGCGACCGGCATACTCGATGCATCGGGGCTGTGGATCAACGATTCCGAATCGGTCCGCCAATCCGGCGTCGTCGCCGCGGTACCGTTGAATCGTGACGGCGGCACCGTGACCATCGCAGCCGGTTCGGCACCCGCGGGAACGCTGAACGATGTGTCGTTGCAGCCCGGCAGCCTCATCGATGTGGGCGGCGGCGGGTCGGTCAGCACGGCGCAGCGTGTGACCGGTGGCAACGGCGGCCGCATCAATGTCACCGTCAGTTCTCCGAACCAGGGCGAGACCCTGTCGCTCGGGGGTACGTTGACGGGAATCGCGGCCGGCAACGGCGCCACGCTCAATCTGACCGCCCCCAGCGTTCGCATCGGCGGGACACCCACCCCTGTTGGTGCGGAGATGGTGCTGGATTCGGCATTCTTCGATGGCGGAGGGTTCGCGAACTACCTGGTCAACGGGTTGAATGGTCTGCGCGTGATTGCCGGTACGGACCTGTCGCCGACTGCGCAGAGCCTCGCGTTCGCGCCCGACGCGATCTTCCGACCGACCGGCAGTGAGGTGAGCGCACTGTCGAGCGTCGTGCTGCGACCCGAGGGTCAGCGCCGGCCTGCGAGTCTGACGCTGAGCGCCACACGCGCCGATCAGGCGGGCGTCGTCATCGAAGCCGGCGCCCGGGTGAGGGTCGATCCCCTCGCATCGGTGGCCGTGACGTCGACGGCGTCGATCACCGTCGATGGAGAAATCGACGCGCCCGCCGGATCGATTTCGCTCTCTTTGCAGCGCGCCGGCGACGCGGTGCCGTCGAGAATTTCTCTGGGCCCGAACGCGCGGCTCACCAGCCGGGGCCACTTTCAGCAAACGCCGAACGCCCGAGGACTGGTTCAAGGCACCGTGCTGCAGGGCGGCCAGGTCACGATCCAGGCGTCAACGGGAGCGCTCCAGGCGTCACCGACCGCGGTCGTCGACGTCGGAGCCGTGTCCGCCACGGTCGACAGCGACGACACGGTAGCGTTCGCCACGCTGGTGCCGGGCGCAGTGCCCGTCGCCGTGCGCACCACGCTGCAAGGCAATGCAGGGTCGGTCCTGATCAGGGCGACGGATTCGTCGACGTTGCCCACCTTCCTGGGCCAGGGTGCCGGGCCCGCGACTGCCGGCGGCAACTTCGAGCTCGAGTTTTTTGCGCGCGGCGACACCACGCTCGGCGCGGTCGAACGCGAACACCGGCTCACCGTCGGCACCCAGGCGAGTGGTGTCCCCAACGTCGCCTCGATCGTCGTCGATCCGCAGACGCTGCGCGACCACGGCTTCGACCGGGTGCGGTTGTCCAGTCTCGACGTGATCGAATTCGCAGGCGGCCCGACCCTGGCAGCGAACCGGGGCCTAACGCTGGTTGCGCGCCAGTTCGCCAGCGATGCAGGCACGACGCGGCTTTCGGGTGCAGTCGTGTCGTTGCGCAACGACGAGGCCACCGGGCTGCGTCCGCAGACCCCCGTAGCCACCTTCGGTGGTGCAGGACGCCTGGAAGTGGGCGCGGGGCTGATCGATCTGACCGGCAATCTCACTTTCAACGGCTTCGGAAACGTCTCGCTGGTGAGCGCCGGCGATCTGCGGCTCACCGGCCGCGGGGTCGCTTCGGGAACGAGCACAATGCCCAGCGCGTTCACGGGCTCGCTGATCACTTCGGCCGATATTGCGCTGACCGCACAGCAGATCTACCCGACGACGCGTTCCGATTTCACCGTTGCAGTGCGCGACGTGACGACCGTCACCGATGTGGTGACCGGTCAGGTCAGTCTGGCTTCGAGCGAGACCGTTCCCGGCAGCCGTATCGCCATTGCGCGCAGTGCAGGCACGCCGGGAACGGTGTTCTCCGCCGGCGGCTCCATCACCTTCGATGCGGACACGATCCGCAGCGACGGAACGGTGCGCGCGCCGCTGGGTACCCTCAACTTCGGTCGCGTGCGCAGCGACGGAACCCTCGCGGCATCGAGCGTCGTACTCGCCGATGGCAGCATCTCGAGCACCAAGGTCGACCCTGCGTTCGTGCTCTACGGGGGTACCGTCAACGGACGTCTCGACTGGCTGTACGGGGGCTCGACGATCAGCCGCCCTCCGACGCGCTCGGTTGCGCTGCGTGCGGACGGCGTAGTGCTCGCGTCCGGCGCGCTGGTCGATCTTTCGGGCGGGGGCGAGATTCTCGGCGTGGAGTTCCAGCCCGGCATCGGCGGATCGATCGACGTGCTGCTGAACAGCAACCTGTTCGTCGTGTTGCCGAACGCGAATCTATCGTTCGGACCTTTGGATATCCATCAGTCGGGTGTGCGCAACCTCGGGTTCGGCACCGGGCGCAGCGTGTACGACAGCGTCTATCTGTCGGGCATCGACGGACTGCCTGCGGGCAACTATCCCCTGTTGCCGGGCTACTACGCGCTGCTCCCCGGCGCATTCATCGTCACCCCGCTGACGGGTACTGCGTTCGCCGATTTCCGGCCCGGCCGGGATTCGACCCTCGCCGACGGCAGCACGGTGGTATCCGGGTACCGGACGGCGGCCGGCACCAGCGTGCGTGAAGCGCAGTCGTCGGCGTTCGCCGTGCGTCCGGGGACGAGCGTGCAGCGCGAAGCGGAATACCTCACTTCGACCTCCGATTTCTTCGTGCAGCGAGCGTTGGTAGGTGACCTTCCGAGGCCCCGATTGCCCGAGGATGCAGGGCGGCTCGAGCTGCTCGCGCAGACGAACCTGATCGTCGAGGGCGCGATCCTCGCGACGCGCAGCCGGCCGGGTGCGCGCGGCGCGACGGTCGACATCGCCGCGCGCAACATTGCCGTGGTCGATGCAGTGGGGCAGGCCGGCATTCCGGCGCAGTTCCTTCAGCTCGAAGCGGGGCCCCTGTCGGCCTTCGACGCGAGCGTGCTGATCGGCGGCACGCGCGACGACGATGGCACGCAGACGCAGCTGACGACGCGCGCCGACGAGATTCTGGTCGCCAATTCGGTCGCGCAGCCGCTGCAGGGCCCCGAGATCGTGCTCGCTGCGCGCAATCGCGTGACACTCGAACCCGGCAGCGTGGTCGCCGGTACCGGCGCGCCGGGTGCGGCCG
>JACMMK010000230.1 GCA_014379045.1 Burkholderiales bacterium | reverse complement strand
GCGCGGCGAGGAGCGCGCCGTGCCGGAACATCTGCGGCGTCTGTGCGGCCCACAGCCCGTCGCGCGACGGCGTATCGAGCACCAGACCTTCGCTGTCGGCACGTTTGAGGGTGTCACCGATCGGCAACGCGAGCAGCCCGCCCACCGGATCGGCTGCGAGCGTGTCGATCAGACGACCGAGCGCGCTCAACGGCAGGCACGGCCGGGCCGCGTCGTGCACGAGCACCCAATCGCGCGCATCGACCTCGGCGGCGATCGCCTGCAACCCGTTGTGCACGCTCAGCGCGCGGGTCGAACCGCCGCAGTGGAGCGCGCGCCAGCGCCCCGAGTCAGGCGCGAACCGCGAGGCACATCCCGAGGCGACGAAGTCTTCATCGTCGGGGGCGAGCACGATGAATACCGTCGTCACGCGCGCCTCGGCGAGGAGTGCATCGATCGTATGCGCAAGCATCGGCCGATCGCGCAGACGCACATACTGTTTCGGCATTTCTGCGGATAACCGCGTACCGCGTCCGGCAGCCGGTACCAGAGCGTGCAGGCGGGGCTGGTATGTCAACGTCATGATCCCCGGGTTCGTCAGCGACATCGCGAAGCGCTGGGCGATCGCATCCGGGCGAGTATACGACCCCCCTACCCGTCAATGCGCGTTGGCTGCGCCGGTATAATCGCGCTCCTTCGCAAGAGCTGCTTCGTGTCCATTTCCGTTCCCCGCCCCCGACCCGGCAAGCCGACCCGTGTGGCCCCGCTGGTCGCGTCGTCCGATGCGCTCGCCATTGCGCGCTGGGCCGCAACGCTCGGGCCGATCGCCGTGTTCACCGCCGATGCGCCGGACAGCCAGCGTCTGCTCGAAGAGATCGCGTGGTTCGATCCCGCGCTGCGCGTGCACCATCTGCCCGATTGGGAGACGCTGCCCTACGACGCGTTCTCGCCGCACCAGGATCTGATCTCGGAACGACTCGAGACGTTATGGCAGTTGAGTCAGGGCGCGCTCGATGTGGTCACGATACCGCTGACCACCGCGCTCTATCGACTCGCGCCGCCAGAGTTTCTCGCCGGCTATACGTTCTTTTTCAAGCGCGGCGAAACGCTCGATGTCGACCGCTTCCGCCAGCGCCTCGCGTTCGCCGGCTATGCGCATGTCTCGCAGGTCGTGTCGCCCGGCGAGTTCAGTTTTCGGGGCGGGGTGATCGACCTGTTTCCGATGGGCAGCAGTCTACCGTACCGTCTGGACCTGTTCGACGACACGATCGAGACGATCCGCACCTTCGATGTCGATTCGCAGCGAAGCATCTATCCGGTGCAGGATGTCCGTCTGCTGCCGGCACGCGAGTTCCCGCTCGACGATGCGGCGATCACCCGCTTCCGGCAGAACTTCCGCGCCTCGATCGAGGGCGACCCGTCGAAGCGCCGCTTGTACAAGGACATCAGCAACCGCGTCGCCCCGGCCGGCATCGAGTACTACCTGCCGCTGTTCTTCGACAGGACGGCGACCGTGTTCGATTATCTGGTACCCGGCTCGACGCTGATCGTCCACGGCGATGCGCAGGGTGCCGCGACGCGTTTCTGGCACGACACGCGCGCGCGTCATCAACTGCTGCGCGGCGACCCGGACCGACCGCTGCTGCCGCCCGAGCAGCTGTTCCTGTCCGCCGAGCAGTTCTTCATCGCGACGCGCGAGCATCCGCGAATCGACCTGCACACCGCCGAGACGCCGGGTGCGCCGGGCGCGGGACCCCACCCGATGCAGCCTGCGC
>JACMMK010000229.1 GCA_014379045.1 Burkholderiales bacterium | reverse complement strand
GACGTGGTGGTCGTCGGTGGCGGCGACAGTGCGCTGCAGGAGGCCGCGGTCCTCGCGCACTACGCGCGCACGGTGCACCTCGTGCACCGTGGCACCGCGTTTCGCGCGCGTGCCGCGGTGCGCGAGGTCTTCGATCGCGCATTCGCCGGGCGCCCGCAGTCGCTCAACGTTCACTGGCAGACGACGGTCGCCGGCATCGAAGGCGCGCAGGGGGTCGAGCGGATCGCGCTGACCGATGCGCACGGCGCGCGTTGCGTCATCGAGGCGCGTGCGATCTATCCGTGCATCGGACTCGAACCGAACAGCGCGTGGACCGGTCTTGCATGCGACGCCTGCGGTGCGATCCTTACCGAGCCCGGACTGTCGACGTCGATGCCCAGGGTTCTCGCCGCCGGCGCAGTGCGCGCAGGTTTCGGCGGCCGGCTGCTCGATGCCGAGCGGGACGGGCAAGCGGCCGCACGGTCGGCGCTTGCTGTTGCGGGCGCACGATGATCGTTCACCGTATGCCTACCGGGCCGCATAGTAGGCGGGCCACATCGAGAGGAGAACGCGCGGTGCCGACATGCTGAAGCTGTGGGGCCGACCGACGTCGAACCGCACCCAGAAAGTGCTGTGGACGCTGGCCGAGGTCGACTGCGAGTTCGAGTTCATCCTCGCCAGTGCGATGATGGGTCCGGGTGGACACATCGCCAAGGGCAACCACCCGTTCGGTGTCGTCGATTCGCCCGAGTACCGGCGCCTGAACCCGAACGGCCGCATTCCGACGATCGACGACGACGGCTTCGTGCTGTGGGAGTCGAACGCGATCTGCCGCTATCTGGCGATGCAGTACGCGCCTGAACGACTCTACGGCAACGACGTGCGCACGTTCGCGTCGGCGACGAGATGGCAGGATTTCGAGAACAACGAACTGCTGCCGCCGCAGCACGAGCTGGTGATGGAACTGGTGCGCCTGCCGCCTGCCCAGCGCAATGCACAGAACCTGGACGCGGCGCGCGCGGCGTTTCGCAAACGACTCGATATCGTCGAGGCGCAGCTCGCGACTACACGCTACATGGTCGGCGATCGCTTCACGTTAGGCGACATACCGATCGGGATCCGCGTGCATCGCTGGGTGCTGCTCGAGTCCGAACGCCCCGCCTTTCCCAACATCGAGCGCTGGTATGCCGAAATCATCGAGCGTCCCGCGTTCCAGCGCTACACCGCCGATCCGGCGAATCATATCGAAGGTTGAGCGAAGAGCCGCGCGACGCTTGTCGCGTCGGCTATGGGTACACTTCGACCAGGTCAGAGCGGCCGGCGCGCCACGACGCGGTTTCGATTTCACGCCGAATCACGACAACAAGCGGAACGATCGCAGCGCGCGCTCGATATCCGCAGCCCCATGCAGCCATGCAGCGCAGGAGGATCGATGCAACGCAGGAACGGCACCTTATCAAGCACAGCCTTCGCGCTGTCGATGGCGCTCGCAGCGGCCACAACATGCAACGGTCTGGCATTCGCGCAGGGCGCCTACCCGAACAAGCCGATCCGCATGATCTCGCCCTACCCGCCGGGCGGCGGCACCGACGCGGTCGGTCGCATCCTCGCGCAGGCGTTGACCGAGCAACTCGGCCAGCAACTGGTCGTCGACACCCGCCCGGGTGCGAGCGGGCAGATCGGCACCGAACTCGCGACCAAGGCGCCAGCCGACGGCTATACGCTGGTGCTCGGCAACGTGGCACCGATCGCCATCCTGCCCGCCGCCAATCCGAAGCTGCCGTACGATCCGCTGCGCGATCTGGCACCGATCAGTCTGGCGGCCACCTCGGACTACATCCTCACCGTGCACCCGTCGTTGCCGGTGAAGTCGTTGAAGGACCTCATTGCGCTCGCGAAGAAGCGTCCCGGCGAACTCAGCTTCGCGTCGAGCGGTAATCTGGGCGGCCCGCACCTGGCGGGTGAACTGCTCAATCTGCTCGGCGGCATCAATGTGCTGCACGTGCCGTACAAGGGCAACGGTCCCGCTGCGGTGGCGGTGCTCTCGGGCGAGACGACGATGCTCTACGGCACCGGCCCTGCCGTGGTGCCGTTTGCGCAGCAGGGCCGGATGCGCATCCTCGCGACTACCGGTCTCAAGCGCACGTTGCCCGACGTGCCGGCAATGGCCGAACAGCTGAAGGACTTCCAGGTCACGCAGTGGTACGGATTGCTCGCGCCGTCGAACACGCCGCGCGAGATCATCGACCGGCTCGCGAAGGAAGTGGCGCGCGCAGTCAGCGAGCCCAAGCATGCGCAGGCGCTGATCAAGCTCGGCACCGAGCCGCTGGCCAACTCGCCGGCCGAGTTCCGCAAGTTCATCGAGGCCGAGACCGCCCGCTACACCAAGGTCGTGCGCGCCGCCGGCATCAAGGCCGAATGAGCGCACTGCCTGCGCTCGACGCGTTCGAGTTCTTCTTCGACAAGCCATGGAGCGATGGGTTGCCGGTAGTCACTCCCACCGCAGACCGATTGGCGTGGATGCTCGGTGGCACCGTGCGCGACGCGGGTGAGGTGATCGGACCGGTGCCCCCGGCGATGCACATCGCGACCGTGCGCGACGTCGCGCTGCATGCGGTGATGGCCGGCTGCCGCCCCGACTATCTGCCGGTCGTGCTCGGCGGCCTCGCGCTGATGCTGCGCGAGCCGTTCAATCTGAACGGCGTGCAGGGCACGATGCACGGCGTAGCACCACTGATGATCGTCAACGGTCCGTACGCCGCGAAGGTGGGCTTGCACGGCGCCAACGGCTGCCTGGGCCCGGGGTTTCGCGCGAATGCGACGATCGGGCGCGCGATCCGCCTGCTGCTGTTGAATCTCGGTGGCGGCATCCCCGGCGTGGCCTCGGCGACGGTGCTGTCGACGCCGCAGCGCTACACCGCCTGCTGGACCGAGAACGCCGAGCGCAGTCCGTGGGAGTCGCTCGCGGTTGCGCGCGGCTATGCGCCCGACGACGACGTGATCACCTGCGCGATGGTCGAGAGCCCGCGCCTCTGCTACGACGACGTGAGCCAGACGCCCGAGCGACTGCTGACCGGCATCGCCGACTCGATGGCGGCACTGAGCAGCTGGAACATGCATGTGCGCTCCGACATGGTGGTGGTGATGGGCCCTGAACAGGCCACCGTGTGCGCGAACGCGGGCTGGTCGCGCACGCAGGTGCATGCATGGCTTGTCGCCAACGCCGGGCTGCGCGTCGCGCAACTTCGCCGCGGTGGCAACTGGCGCGACGAGCGTGCGCGGCGCATCGGCGTCGACCCGGCCGACGACGACGCTTTCGTGCCGACGATCAAGGATGCGCAGGACCTCCAGCTGATGGTCGCTGGCGGCTGGGGGCCGGTGAGCGCGGTCGCCCACGGCTGGGGCGGGGGCAGTCGGGCGGTGCACGGTACGTATGCGACGCACTGACCCGGCACGGCGCGACCTGCCCGTAACACGCGCGCGCCCGATGCAGCCACCGTGCCACGCGATCCGACAGCCCGGGTCGCTGTGCATCGATGAACAAGGTGCCTCGTGATCGACGAGTTCGAGTTCTTCCTGGAAAAACCCTGGTCGGACGGGCTGCCGGTGGTGACACCCACCGAAGCGCGACTCGCCGCGATGCTCGCGACGACAAGCCGCGATCCCGACGAGTCGATCGGACGCATGCCGCCGACGATGGAGCCGGTGACCGTGCGCAGTGCAGCGCTGCACGCACTGATGGCCGGCTGCAAGCCCGAATACCTGCCGGTGGTGCTCGGCGCGTTGCCGCTGATGCTGCGCGACGAGTTCAATCTGAACGGTGTGCAGGGAACGATGCACGGCGTCGCGCCACTGATGATCGTCAACGGTGCGCACGCGCGGCAGATCGGCATCAACGGCGGCAACGGCTGCTTCGGCCCCGGCTTTCGTGCGAATGCGACGATCGGGCGCGCGATCCGGCTGATGCTGCTCAACCTGGGCGGTGGCATGGCGGGCATTGCATCGGCGACGATCTTCGCGACGCCGATGCGCTATACCGCGTGCATCACCGAGAACATCGAACGCAGCCCCTGGGAAAGTCTCGCCGTGTCGAAGGGTTACGAGGGCGACGACGATGTGATCACCTGTGCGATGGTGGAGAGCCCGCGCCT
Organism: Burkholderiales bacterium; assembly: GCA_014379045.1. GTDB lineage: Bacteria > Pseudomonadota > Gammaproteobacteria > Burkholderiales > CAIKXV01 > CAIKXV01. Next base: position 187 of record JACMMK010000229.1, on the reverse strand, counting down.
GCACTTCGACGACGTGAGCCAGGAACCGGAGCGCCTGCTGACCGGCATCGCCGATGGCATGACCGGACTCGGTTCATGGAACATGCATGCGCGGTCCGATATGGTGGTCGCGCTCGGCCCGCAGCACGCGGGCATCTGTGCACGCGCGGGGATGAGTCGCGCCGACGTCCACCGCTGGCTGGTCGAG
>JACMMK010000228.1 GCA_014379045.1 Burkholderiales bacterium | reverse complement strand
GCCGACAGCGTCGCCGATTATTGCCGGCGCTCCGACCCGGTCGCCCGCGCACGCGCGCTGCGCGACAGCGAGCCGGGTTTCGATCGAAGTGCATGGCAGGCCATGGCCGACCTGGGCTGGCTCGGCGTGATCGTGCCCGAGCAGTTCGGCGGTCTGGGTCTGTCGATCGGCGACCATGCGATCGTCGCCCGTGGCGCGGCAGCCGCGGTCGCGCCGGAACCGCTGACCGCTGCGATGATCGCCACCCGCGCGCTGGTCGAATCGACGAACGACGCGCTCAAGGCCGAACTGCTGCCGGCGATCGTCGCCGGTGAGGTGATCCCTGCGCTCGCCTGGCAGGAGACGTTCGGCGATATCGATCCCGCGGCGGTCGACGTCAGCGCGACCGTCGCCGGTGACAAGGTGTTGCTGTCCGGCCGAAAGCGATTCGTGATCGGCGGGTGCGGTGCCGACGGCTTCGTTGTGTCGGCGCGCGACGGCGACGGACCGGCGCTCTACTGGGTGCCCGCGTCGGGTCCGAAGATCACGCCGGTGACGCAGCGGCTTGCCGACGGGCGCCCGGTGCTCGACCTCGTGTTCGACGCGAGTCCGGTGCCCTCGACGAACCGCCTCGCGTCGGGCGAGTCCGCAACACGTGCGCTCGCGGTGGCGCTCGACCACGGCAATCTCGCACTCGGCGCCGAGTTGCTCGGTCTCGCGCACCGCGCGCTCGAGATCACGCTCGATTATCTGCGTACCCGCACGCAGTTCGGCCGACCGATCGGCGCGTTCCAGGCGTTGCAGCACCGTGCCGTCGATCTCTACATTCACCTGCGCGTCGGCGATGCGGCGTTCGCGCACGCGCTGCGCATCGTCGAAACGAACGACGATCCGGACCTGCGAGGCGCAGCGGCGAGCCGGGTCAAGGCGCGTGCGGCGGAAACCGCGCGCCGCATCACGCGCGAGGCGATCCAGATGCACGGTGCGATCGGCTTCACTGACGACTGCGATGTCGGGCTGTATGTGAAGCGTGCGTTGGTGCTCTCGGCGTGGCTCGGCAATGCGACTCTGCATCGCCGGCGCTATGCCGCGCTGATGCCGCTCGAAGCAGACCCGGCGTGATGATATGACTCAGCACCCCGCGATGGCACCCGCCCCCGATGCCGCGAGCACGGTCGATTGGAACACGCTCGACGACGACGCCTTCCGCATCGAGGTCCGTACCTGGCTGCAGGCGAACTGTCCCGAGCAGGTGCGCTTTCCCGCCGGGCGCATGCACTGGGACGAGTGCCGGGATTGGTGGGGCCGCCTATACCGGCAGGGATGGATCGCGCCGGCCTGGCCGCGCGCACTCGGCGGCATGGGGCTCGAACCGGTCAAGCAGATCATCATGCTCGAAGAGTTCGAGCGTCACGGCTGCGGGCGTACGCCCGACCAGGGCATCACGCAGGTAGGCCCGGTCATCATCCGCTACGGCACGCCGGCGCAACAGGCGTACTACCTGCCGAAGACGCTGTCGGGCGAGGCGATCTGGTGCCAGGGGTACTCCGAGCCCAACGCCGGGTCGGATCTCGCCAGCCTGCAGACTTCAGCGGTGCTGGACGGTGACGACTACGTGATCAACGGCAGCAAGATCTGGACGACGCTCGGCATGGACGCGACGCACATGTACGTGCTCGTGCGCACCGAGCGCAGTGCCAAGAAGCAGCAGGGCATCAGCTTCCTGCTGCTCGACATGAAGACGCCAGGCATCACCGTACGCACGATCCGCAACATCGCCGGCGACGACGAGTTCTGCCAGGTGTTCTTCGACGACGTGCGCACGCCGGCCACGAATCTGGTCGGTACGCCCAATCAGGGCTGGACGATCGCGAAGTCGCTGCTCGGCTTCGAGCGGCTGGGCATCGGCAGCCCGCGCCGGCCACAGCAGGGATTCGCGCGCCTGGAGAAGCTCGCGCGCGCACGCGGTCTGTTCGACGACGCCGTGTTCATGGACCGGTTCACCGCGCTGCGCCTCGACCTCGCCGACCTGTCGGCCACCTACGAAGGTTTCGTCGACCAGGTACGGCGCGGTGAGCCGCTCGGCGCCGACGTGTCGATCCTGAAGATCTGGGCAACCGAGGCGATGCAGCGCATCGCCGAACTGATGCTCGAGGCCGGCGACGAGTACGGCGCCCTCGCCGGCGAGGTCGACGTCGACCAGGTCGCGCTCAACGTGCTCGCGCCGTTCTACAGTTCGCGCCCCGGGCCTATCTACGGCGGGTCGAACGAGATCCAGCGCAACATCCTGGCGAAGGCGGTGCTGGAGCTGCCGCAGTGAGCATCAGCACGGCGCGAGGCGACGACGAGGAACGACGATGACGGTCCGGCTCGACATCTCCGAAGGCATCGCGACGCTCACGCTCGATCGACCCGACAAGGTCAACGCGCTGTCGCAGGAGATGTACGACCTGCTCTACGAGCATTCGAACGCGCTCTCGGCCGACCCCGAAGTGCGTGCGATCGTGTTGACCGGCGCCGGCAAGGGGTTCTGCTCCGGCGGCGACATCGGCAACATGGCGAAGACCGACCTGACCGGTTCGCGCGCACGATCGAAGTCGCGCCACCGCACGTTCCTCGCGCTCGCAGGCATCGAGAAGCCGGTGATCGCGGCCGTGCATGGTCCGGTGTATGGCATCGGCAGCAGCCTGATGTTCGCGTGCGATCTCATCGTCGCCGCGCAGAGCACCACGCTCGCGCTGTCGTTCAAGCGCGTGGCCGTGGTGCCCGACGGCGGATCGATCTACTTCCTCGCCCAGTATCTCGGCATCGCGAAGGCGAAGGAACTCGTCTACACCGGGCGCAAGGTGAGCGCCGAGGAGATGGTGGCGCTGAACATCGCGCTCAAGGTGGTGCCCGACGGCGCGTTACTCGACGAGGCGCGCGCGCTCGCCACCGAGATGGCGCGCTCGCCGACCTGGATGCTCGGACTCACCAAGAAGATGTTCCAGTTCATGTACACGCCCACGCTCGAGCAGCTGCTCGACTACGAGGCGCTGATGCAGACCCATGTGCGCATGTCCGACGACCACAAGGAGGGCGTCGCGGCGTTCAAGGAAAAACGATCCCCTGCGTTCAAAGGACGCTGATCATCATGCCCGCCACTGCTGAACCCTTGCTCCTGATCGACACCCGCGGCGCCGTGCGTCTGCTGACGCTCAATCGCCCTGACAAGCTCAACGCGATGAGCATGGCGCTGACCG
>JACMMK010000227.1 GCA_014379045.1 Burkholderiales bacterium | reverse complement strand
GCGCGCCGTCGGGAAAGGTCAACGTGGTCGCCGCGAAGCACGCGGGCGCGCTGGCCGGGTTCAATACCTGCCACGACGCCCACTCGATGCCGGTGCGTGCAGCCTCGAAGGCGCGCGCACCCTGGACGTCGAGCGCCGCACCCGCCTGGTTCTGCGCGGTCATGCGCGCCATGGCCACGCCGAGCGCGCCGAGCACGATCACCAGGAAGAACGCCCCGAGGATCGCGAAGCCGCGCTGGCGCATGGGCTGGCGGGGCATCGCGCGGTGCGCTCGCTTCACGGTGCGTTCAAGGTGCATTGTCGACTCGCACATCCTGGTACAGGCGCACCGATTCGCCATCGAGCGTGCGTACGAGCACGACCGATACGACACCGATGCGTTGCGACACGGCATTCGGGTTGTAGCTGATGGCGCAGGCGCTGATGGCGTCGAGCACGAGCGCCGGCGTGCCGGCGGGCGGGGTCGGCTGCGCGGCCGAGATCGCGTAGCCGCCGTAGCGTACGAGTTGTCCGGTGGCCAGGTTGCACGCATAGGTGACCGGCGTCTGCACGAGGTGGAAGCGACCCGAGGGCGAGGCGAGCGTGAAGGTGTGCGCGGCGAACGTGAGCGTCGACTCGCAGGCTGAACTCGCGGTGCTCACCAGGATCGACTTGTTGCCACCGGTTGCATTGCCCGTCGCGTACGCGTCGGCGTTGCTGAAGCCCGCGCCGAGGTTGTAGATGACGATAAAGCCTGCCCCGACGCCCGCGAAAGGGGCGGGCAGATCGGCCACTGGTCCGATACTGGAGAACGAGGAATCAGAAACCCCGAACGTCAGCGGATTGTTCGCGCCGATGCCGCAGGTGCCCGGTGGAGTTGCCCCCGCCGATTGTGTCCGGTAGCGCCCGCCGGTCACCACCGGCAGAAACTCGAGATAGACGACGCCCCCCGCCGTGGTCACGCGGATGCTGTTCGGCAGCGACAGACGTACGTCACGCTGCAGACGGCGCAGGGCGGTTTCCGTCGTGTCGACGAGTTCGGCGCGACGTTCGGCGTCGAGGTAGCTGCGCATCGCGGCGGTGGCGAAGTTGGTGACCATCAGCGAGACGATGCCGAGCAGGACGATCGCGATGCTCAGCTCGACCAGGGTGAAGCCGCGCGCGCGCGGCCGCAGGGTACCTGACGCCGGCGCGCTCTTCGGCACGAAGGTCGGCGCAGACGTGTGCCCCGTGGTGGAGCGTCGCAGCGCCATGTCAGTTGATCGCGTTGGGCGCATGGCGAGTGCGAAAACTTTCCATCACGACGCGCGCGTTCGCGGGCCCTTCGACGGTCACGATCACGCGCAACGCGGGAGCCCCGGCGCCCGCCGCCGCGGCGAGCGTCGCGTCCTGCACGCTGACCCCGAGCGAATAACTTTCGAGACCGGCGATTGCCGCATCGAGCACGTTGCGGATACCGGTCATCGCAAACCCATGGTAGTCGTTCACGTTGTTGAACGGCGCCGTCGGGCTGTAGCGGCTTTCCCCGGCTTCTGGCCCGATCGCCTCGGCGAGCGTCGCACAGCCGGCGGCGCTGGTCGCAGTCGCCACGTTGGCATCGGTCGGGTCGCACCAGGTGAACGGCTGCAACGTGATCTCCTCCAGCATCGATTCGGCGATCGCCAGCAGCTGTTTGCGGATCATCGGGTCGGGGCTTGCGCGTGCCGACCATTGCAGCGCGCCGAGCACGCCTGCGGCTGCGACCGAGACGACGACGATGAACACGATGACCTCGATCAGCGAGGCGCCGCGAGAGCGTTTGTGCTCACCGTACATAGCCGCTCTCTGCCTCGACCCTGACCGTGCGCGTGACGTCCCCTGGTGCTGTGCTGGTCACCGTCAACGTCAACGCCGACCCCGGGCGCCCGCGCGTATCGAACGAGAGGACGCCAGGCGCAGGCGCGGTCAGGGCGACCAAGGCAGGCGGACGCAGGCAGAAGTTCTGACTCGTCGCCGGATCGACAACCTGCTGGTTGCAACTCGAGCTGGAGCAGATGCGAAGCGCGCAAGGCTGCGGACCGGTCGGCGTCGTCACCACCACCGAGATTGGACGTCGCATCGCGATGGCGGTGCGCTGAGCGAAACGGACGGCCGACGCCACCTGGTCGGCAAACGCACGCGATTCGAAGGCGGTGCGTCCGACCAGTCGCGGCAACGCCACAGCGCTGAGCACGCCCAGGATGATGATCACGACCACCAGTTCCACCGCGGTGAAGCCGGCGCCGAGGCTCAGGCTTTGCGCGGCCCGCCTGCGCCGGCAGGTCGCGACGGCGCACCGGGCAGCACTTTCTTCGAACGAGGAAGGGACGCGGGAAAGTCGCACGCTCGGGACATCCTGGCGCGCGACCGATCCGTGCGAATCGTTTCGCGCGCCGTCGTCTATCAGCAGTTGACGGTGGTTGCGTTGTTGGTGACCGTACCGGTCGCCGAATCGTACGTGACGTTGCACGCGACCGGCGCGCCGATCTGCGTAAAGGTCGCGACGCCGGCGGCCACGGCCCAGCCGAAGCCGTTGCACGCGGTCGCACTTTCGCAGCGCATCGCGTTGCCGACGCCGGTGAGCGCTGCCGTCGGGAAGCCGCCGGTCGCACCGGTGCTTACCGCTACCGTCGTGCTGTCGGCCATCGTCACTGTCACGGCAGCGAAGTTGCCGGTTGCCTGATAGCGCGCCTGCACCAGCGTCACGGCTGAACGCAAGCCACCGGCCATGCCGGCGGCGGCTGCAGCCCGCGCGTCGGACGTCAGGTTGATGAAGCGGGGAAATGCCGTGGCGGCCAGGATCCCCAGAATCACGATCACCACGACGAGCTCGACTAACGTAAAACCGCCTTGATTGGAACGCATTGCATACTCCGGTCGTATCGTAGGGTCACGAAGTGGTGCTCGCTTCGAATGCCCAACTAACGGCCGCAGCGCATTCCGACTTTAGGGTCGACAGGACTTATTTGGCAGTCGGCGAGCTCATTCGCACGTCGACGTCGAGGCCCACGATGCGAACGCGGGCGCGCGCCCGGGCGCGGCTTCGGTGTATCCGAACGCACACTCGCGGCGCTCGGCATCGGTCTGCACGATGCGGCTGCCGCCGGCTGCCGGACGCACGAGGTAACTGCCGCGGCCCGGCGTCGAGTCGGCGAGCCCGGCCAGTTCCGCGATCACCGACGCCGACGGATAGCCGTGGACGAACTCGAGCGTCACCCCGTCGACCCTGAGCGGCGGCGAGGTGGCCGCGCCGGTGAAATTCGCCGGGTAACCGCGTGCGAGCAGCAACGCGCGCCCCATCATCGAGGCCGAGCGGGTGGCGCCGAGCGCCGCGTGCAACTTGTCGAGGCGAGCATCGGCCTGAAGCGACGCCAACCGCGGAAAGGCGACCGCGCTCAGCACGCCGACCACGGTCAGTACCATGACCAGTTCGACCAGCGTGAAGCCAGTGAGTTTCTTCGAACCAGCAGTCATGCCCGGCCCCTTCCCTGCCACGCCTGGAAACCGCAACGGTGCCGCAAGCGCGCGTCGGTTTCAAGGGGGTCGGGTGCGCGCGATGGTGCTTTCGGACTAACGATTGCCCGTGCCGCGCGGGCACCTCGCTCATCCGCCGCTTTTGCCGAGCGCGGCGCGCCCCAGGTCCCAGATCGGCAGGAACACACCGAGCGCCAGAATCAGCACCAGCGCCCCCAGCGCGACGATCAGGATCGGCTCGATCTGCGCGCCGAGGCTCTTCAGCTCGTACTCGACCTCGCGCTGGTAGAGCCGCCCGATCTCGTCCATCAGTTCGTCGAGTGCGCCGGATTCTTCACCGACCGCGATCATCTGCAGTACCACCGGCGTGAACACGCCGGCGGCGGTCGCGGTACGCAGTACGCTCTCGCCGCGCTCGACGCCGAGGCGCATCTGGTCGATCTTCGACTCGATGTATTTGTTGTCGACCGTCGGTGCGACGGTGCGCAGCCCGAGCGTGATCTGCACGCCACTCTTGCCGGAGAGCGCGAAACTGCGTCCGAAACGCGCGAGCGTCGCCTTCAGGATGATCTTGCCGGCGATCGGAATTCTGAGCTTCCACCGATCCCAGGACAGACGCCCGCGTTCGGATGCGAGCCACCCGCGAACCCCGAGCAGCGCGCCGATCAGCACGGCGAGCATCGCCCACCAGTAGTCGACCATCGCGTTCGAGAACCCGATCAGGATGCGGGTCAGCAGCGGCAGCTCGGTATTGAAGTTCGCATAGACCTTCGCGAACTGCGGGATCACGAACAGGTTGACGATGGCGATCGCCGCGCCGATGAACACCATGACGATCAGCGGGTAGCGCAGCGCCGCGCGCACCTGGGTGCGGATCTCGCGCTCGAACTCGAGGTGGTGGAACATCCGAAGGAACACGTGCTCGAGCTGTCCGGTGGTTTCGCCGACGCGCACCATCGCGATGAAGAACGGATTGAACACGCGCGAGTGGCGCTGCATCGAGGTCGACAGTTCGCGTCCGCTCTCGAGGCTTTCGCGCAGGTCGCGCAGCATGTCGGCGAAGGCCTTGTTGCGGGTCGACTCCTGCAGGCCCGCCAGACCGCGCAGGATCGGCACGCCGGATCTGAGCAAGGTGTGCAGTTGGCGGCAGAACAGCAGCACTTCCTCGTGCGGAATGCGTGGCGCCAACGCCTCGAGCAGGCTGCTGCCGTCGCGCGCCTGCGGCGCGGTCGACGGCAGGATGTCGAGCGGAATGATGCCCGCCGCGGCCAGTTGATCGGCAAGCGCGCCGCTGCTCGAGCCTTCGCCGACACCGCGTACCATCTCGCCGCTGGCCGCGCGCCCGGTGTAGGTGAAATAGGGCATCAGCGCTGCCCGTACGCGGCTGCGTCCGCGCGCGACGCCCGCTGGGGTCGCGCGTCGTTCGACGTCAATCGGTCCATTGCGACGCGACCTTCATCGCCTCTTCCACCGTCGTGCGTCCGGCGGCAACCAGCGTCGCACCGTGATGCCTGAGGGTGCGTCCGCCCATCTGCTCGGTGCCGACGCGGATGAACTCGGCGGGGTCGGCATGGTTTGCGGCCTCGACCACCGGGCGGGTCATCTCGAGCATCTCGTACACGCCCGAGCGACCCAGGTAGCCGGTGCCGTTGCAATGCGAGCAGCCCTTGCCGCGCAGATAGGTGCCGCGTTCGGCGCTCTCGCCGAGCACGGCCGACAACCACTCGCGTTCCGCAGGGGTCGGGTCGTTCGGCGCCGCGCAGCTTTCGCACACGACCCGCACCAGCCGTTGCGCGATCACCACCTGCAGCGACAACGCCACCATGTAGCGCGGCGCCCCCATGTCGAGGAGTCGGACCGGCGTCGATACCGCATCGTTCGTGTGCAGCGTCGAGAACACCAGGTGGCCGGTCAGCGCGGCGCGCAGTCCGGTCTCTACCGTCGCCTGGTCGCGCATCTCGCCCACCAGGATCACGTCGGGATCCTGGCGCAGTGCGGCGCGCAGTACCCGATCGAACGAGAGTTCGATCTTTTCCTGCACCTGTACCTGGTTGATGCCGGGGATCCGGTACTCGACCGGATCCTCGACCGTGATGATCTTGCGCGCGGGCGTGTTGATCTCGGACAGTGCCGAATACAGTGTCGTCGTCTTGCCGCTGCCGGTCGGACCGGTGACCAGCACCATGCCGCTCGGGCGCTGCAGCACCTGTTTCAGCTTGACCAGCATGGCGGGCGGCATGCCGATGTGGTCGAGACCGAGCAGCCCGGTGGCCTGGGTCAGCAGGCGCATCACCACCGATTCGCCATACTGCGTGGGCATTGACGACATCCGTACGTCGACGGTGTGCGTGCGCACCTTCACATTGAAGCGGCCGTCCTGCGGCAGGCGCTTCTCCGAGATGTCGAGCCCGGCCATCAGCTTCAGGCGCAGCACCAGCGCCGGAGCGATGCGCAGGTCCGACTCGGTCTGCAGGTGCAGCACCCCGTCGATGCGGAAACGAATCTGCAGCCGCGTCTCCATCGGCTCGATGTGGACGTCCGAGGCACGCACGGCGATCGCGTCCTCGAACACCGATTGCAGCAGCTTCGCGACCGGCGCCTCTTCGACCGACAGCGTCGTGCCGAGGGTGCCGAAGTCGATTGCGGGCGCGTCGGCGAGATCCTCCTGCAGTTCCTGCGCGAGGCCGGTGATCTCGGTGGTGCGGCGATAGACGCGGTCGATCGTGGCGAGCAGCACGCTCTCGCTGACCACCGCGAGCGAGATGTCGCACTTCAGCAGGCGCGCGATCTCGTCGTAGGCGTTGAGGTCCGAGGGATCGGCCATGCCCACCCGGTACGCCCCGCCGAGGTCTTCCAGCACGAGCGCGCGAAATCGTCGCGCCTGGGTCTCGGGCAGGCGCGCGACCAGTTCCGCGCGGGTGTTGAAGTACTTCAGGTTCACGTACGGCACCTGGAGCTGCCGGGCGAGCGCCTCCGAGATCTCGTCTTCGGTGACGAAGCCGCTCTCGACGAAGATGCGACCGAGCCGCCGGCCGCTCTTCTTCTGCAGGTCGAGCGCCGACACGAGTTGTGCCTCGGTCAGCAGTTTCTGCTGGACCAGAATTTCGCCGAGGCGGACTTTTTCCGGACGTGGCATCGATGTTTCCTGAGTAAGGCGCGGCGCGCAGCCTCCCGGGCTCTACGGGTATCTTCCGGATAACGACCGCACCGCTGCGGACTTTAGCGGCGCCGGTCCGCGCGCGCCATCGACGGTGCGCACGCGCAGAAAGTCCTGCCTGCCCGGTGCAACCGATGTTCCAGATCGTCCTCGTTCATCCAGAGATCGCGCCCAACACCGGCAATGTCATCCGGCTCGCCGCCAACACCGGCTGCCGGTTGCATCTGGTCGAGCCGATGGGGTTCGTGATGACCGACAAGGGACTGAAACGTGCCGGCCTCGACTATCACGAGTATGTACGCATCGTCCGGCATCCGGGCTGGGCGGACTGCGCCGCTGCGCTCGGCAGTGCGCGCCGCTTCGCGATCACGACGCGCGGCGAGCGTCGCTACAGCGACATCGCGTTCGGCCCCGACGACGCGTTCGTGTTCGGCGCCGAGACGCGCGGGTTGCCCGCCGAGGTTCTCGCCGCGTTCGAACCGTCGCACCGGCTGCGGCTGCCGATGCGTCCCGAGTCGCGCAGTCTCAATCTCGGCAACGCCGTCGCCGCGGTCGTGTTCGAGGCGTGGCGGCAGTGCGGCTTCACCGACGGGGTTTGAAGACCGCATCCGGCTGCAGTCTCGGCATGTCGTGCCGATGTGCTGCCTCGAGCGCTCCTTACCCGACCTCGGATCGGGGGTCGCGCCGCATCAGTCCTTCGACTGCTGCACGCGCGTTGACCCGACCGTCCAGAACCCCGCAAACCGCCTCGGTGATCGGCATTTCCACGCCGTGCGCCTGCGCCAGTCGGGCGAGCGCACCGGCGCTCGACACCCCTTCGGCGACATGGCCCAGTTCATCGAGAATGATCGTCAGCGCGGTGCCCTCGGCGAGTCGCAGTCCCACCCGCCGGTTGCGCGACAGGTCGCCGGTGCAGGTCAGGATCAGATCGCCGGCACCGCTGAGTCCCATCAGCGTGTCGGGACGGCCCCCGAGCTTCAGCCCGAGTCGGGTCAATTCGGCGAGACCGCGCGTGATGAGGGCCGCGCGCGCGTTCAGCCCGAGCGCGAGTCCGTCGCAGATGCCCGCAGCGATCGCCATCACGTTCTTCGCCGCGCCCCCGATTTCGACGCCGACGACATCGTTCGATGAATAGACGCGCAGGCGCGCGCTGTGCAGCGCGTGCGCGGTGTCATGGGCGAACGCCGCATCGGTCGAGGCGAGCGTAAGTGCCGCCGGCATGCCCGCTGCGATCTCATCGGCAAAACTCGGGCCGGAGAGCACGCCGCATACGGCGCTGCCTGCGCGTATCCGGGCCACGATCACGTGCGGCAGTTCGCCGGTCTGCGCGTCGAAGCCCTTGCACGCCCAGACGAGCGGAAGCGGTGGGGCGTCGTGCGCGCTCTCGCGCAGCGCGCGCGCCGTGTCGTCGCACGCGCTTTT
>JACMMK010000226.1 GCA_014379045.1 Burkholderiales bacterium | reverse complement strand
GATGTTGCGCGCGCCGCCGGTCACCAGCGCGACGCGGCCGGTCAGTTCGCTGCCGGGCGTTTCGCTTGCAGCGGGGGGGAGTGTCCGGGCATCGAGGGTCATCGGCGGTCCTTTCCCGATTCGTCGTCGAATCGTTGTCGTTCGTACACTGGGACTGGCACAGGATCGGGTAGCATTCCTGCAGCGAGGGACTGTACACAACGTCGCGGCAACTGGCGGAGGGGAATGCATGAGGGCTCGAGCACGCGCGCTGCGCGGGTGTCTGGTGGGGATTGTGCTCGCACTGCCGGGGCTCGCGCCCGCGCAATCGTGGCCGGACCGTCCGGTGCGGGTGATCGTCCCGGTGCCTGCCGGAGGCACGCCCGATGTGATCGCGCGCCTGGTCACCGCACCGATGGGCGCGTTGCTCGGCCAGACGATGGTCATCGACAATCGGGGCGGCGCGGGCGGCATGATCGGCGCTGAGGTCGCCGCGAAGGCGATTCCCGACGGCTACACCTTGTTCCTGAGCAGTCCCGGGCCGATGGTGATCCTGCCGCATCTGCAGAAGAAGACCGGCTATGACCCGATCGTCGACTTCGCACCGATCGGCCTGATCTCGAGCGGGCCGTTCCTGCTGATCGTGCATCCGTCGCTGCCGGCCAAGAGCGTTCGTGAACTCCTCGCGCTTGCGCGCGCGCAGCCCGGAAAACTCGATTACGCCTCGGCCGGCAACGGGGCGGCGAATCACCTGGCGATGGAATTGTTCAAGTCGCTTGCCGGGGTGAACCTCAGCCACGTGCCGTACAAGGGCGCGCCGCAAGCGGTCACCGATGTGCTCGCCGGTCAGGTGCCGATGATGTTCAATTCGATTGCGCCGGTCGCGCAGTTCATCCGCACCGAGCGCGTGCGCGTACTCGGCATTTCGAGCGCGGCACGCTCGCCGCAGCTGCCCGACGTGCCGACGATTGCCGAAGCGGGGGTACCGGGGTTCGAGGCGACCACCTGGTTCGGGATGCTCGCGCCGGCCAACACGCCGCGCGCGTTGATCCTGCGCTTGAACCAGGTGCTGGCCAAGGTGGTGCAGTCGCCCGAGGTGCGGGCACAACTTGAAGCGCAGGGCCACGACCCGGCCATCGGCACGCCCGAGGCGTTCGGGCAGTTCATCCGGAACGATTTTGCGAAGTACGCAAAGGTGGTGCGTCAGTCGGGGGCACGGATCGACTGAACGTCGAACGTCCCCGGGGAGAGCGATGAGACCGGTTCACTCGAAGCTGTGCGCATCGAACTGGGTTGCGGTGCTGGGCCCGGGGCAGGCCGCGCTGATCGGCAACGAGGTGCAGCTGATGTGCGACAGCGTCGGATTCTCGCAGGCGATGGTGCAGGCGGGCAGGCTGCGCGGCCTCGCGCTGACGGCGCCGAAACGCTCGCCCGCCGTGCCCGAGGTACCGACGCTCGCCGAGGCGGGCGTTCCTGGCGTCGAAGCCTACATCTGGCTCGGACTGCTCGGACCACCGGGAATGCCTGCAGAAGTGGCCGTGAAGCTGAACGGGGAGGTCGTGCGCATCATGAACCTGCCCGAAGTTCGTGATCGGGTGGTCAAGGGCGGGTCTGAAGTGATCGCCAATACCGCCGAGGAGTTCGCGCGCGAGATGCGCGCCGAGATGCAGGTCTGGGGCAAGGTGATCCGCGAGAAAGGAATCCGATCCGAATGAGTACTTCCGCAGAAGCTTCGTTCCGCAGCGAAGTGCGCGACG
>JACMMK010000225.1 GCA_014379045.1 Burkholderiales bacterium | reverse complement strand
GCGACCACAGCATCGTTCGCGGGTCGCCCCGCCGATGCCTGCAGGTTCTCTTTGTTCGCCTCCACCAGGGCCTCGATCTGTTTCGCGTCGATCCGTTGCAACAGGTGTCGATAGGGCCGGATCACGTGTCCGGGCGCCAGAATGCTGGTCGCATCGTTCCACACGAGCGGCGGAATCGACAGGAACGTTTCCACGTCTTTCGCGACCTGTGGCAACACGGGCTTCAGGTACAGCGTGAGCAGGCGGAACAGGTTCAGTGCGACCGTGCAGACTTCATGCAGGCGTGTTTCCTGGTCGGGCTGCTTCGCGAGTTCCCAGGGCTTTTCCTGGTCGACATACTGATTTGCGCGATCGGCGAGCGCCATCACTTCGCGCATCGCCTTGCCGAATTCGCGCGCATCGTAGAGCGCGGCGATCGTGTCGCGCGCCGCGCGCAGGTCGTCGAGCAGCGACGGTGTCGCGTTCGCCGCGGGCATCGGCGACGTCGGCATCGTGCCGATGCGACCAGCGAAGCGCTTGCCGATGAACCCTGCGCAGCGGCTGGCGATGTTCACGTACTTGCCGACGAGATCGCTGTTCACGCGCGCGCAGAAGTCGGTCAGGCTGAGATCGATGTCCTCGAGCGTCGCATTGAGCTTGGCCGCGTAGTAGTAGCGCAACCACTGTGGATTGAGGCCCTGCTCGAGATAGCTCTCGGCGGTGATGAAGGTGCCGCGCGATTTCGACATCTTCTCGCCGTTGACGGTGAGGAAGCCGTGCGCGTACACCCGGGTCGGGGTGCGGTACCCCGCATGCTCGAGCATCGCGGGCCAGAACAGCGAATGGAAATAGAGGATGTCCTTGCCGATGAAGTGGATCAGCTCTGTGTCGTGCCCGGGCTTGAGAAAGTGATCGAGCTCGATCGCCACGCCTTCGGCGGCACGCCGGTCGACGTGATTGGCGAAGCTCGCAAAGTAACCGACCGGAGCGTCGAGCCAGACGTAGAAGAACTTGGCGCCGAGCGAGCCCGGAATCGGAAACCCGAAGTACGGCGGGTCGCGCGAGATATCCCAGTCGGCCAGCTTCGACTCGCCCGGCGCGCCGAGCCATTCGAGCATCTTGTTCGCCGCTTCGGGCTGCAGCCGGTCGGACCCTTGCGTGAACTCGCGCAGGAACGCCTCGCAGCGCGGGTCCGACAGACGGAAGAAATAGTGCTCGGACTCACGCCGCACCGGCGTCGCGCCGGACACGGTCGAGTACGGGTCGATCAGGTCGATCGGCGCATAGTTGGCGCCGCACACCTCGCACGAGTCGCCGTACTGGTCTTTCGCGCCGCAGTTCGGACACGTGCCCTTGATGTAACGGTCGGGCAGGAACATCTCGCGCACCGGATCGTAGAACTGCTCGACCGCGCGCCGGGCTATCAGACCGGCCGATTGCAGCGTGTTGAAGATCTCTTCGCAGTACGCGCGATTCTCGGGCGAGTTGGTCGTGTAGTAGTTGTCGAAGCTCACCCCGAACGCGTCGAAGTCGCGCTTGTGTTCGTGCCAGACGCGCTCGATCAGCGCCTCGGGCGTGATGCCTTCGCTCTCGGCACGCAGCATGACCGGCGTGCCATGGGTGTCGTCGGCGCCGACATAGTGCACTTCGTGCCCCCGCATCCGCTGGAAGCGCACCCACACGTCGGTCTGGATGTACTCGACCAGATGGCCGAGGTGGATGCTGCCGTTGGCATAGGGCAGCGCGGAGGTGACGAGGATGCGGCGACGGGACATCGTCCGAGTCTAGCAGAGGGGTTTTGCCCTGGAGCCTGCCCTGATTCGAAGATGCCGAGTCCGGTGCCTGGTCGAAACAGTCGTTTCCGTGGCGCCGCCCGACGTCGCTTTTCCCGCGGACGACACCGGAAGCCGTAAACTCTCGCTCCGCTTGGCGGCAGGTCTTGGAGCAACCGCAATGGCAGTGAACGAGCAGCAAGTCAGAAGCGCATTGGCCGAACTGGCCGACCCGGTCAGCGGCAAGGACTACGTCGCTGCGAAATCGGTCAAGTCGGTCCGGATCGCCGGCGCCGACGTCACGGTGGAGATCGCGCTCGGCTATCCCGGCAAGGGGGTCTGGCCGGTGATCCGCACCCAGGTCGGCGAGCGGCTGCAACGCCTGGACGGCGTCGGCAAGGTGGACGTGAATGTGTCCAACCGGATCGTCGCGCACGCCGCGCAGCGCGGGGTGAAGCTGATCCCGGGCGTGAAGAACATCATCGCGGTGGCGTCGGGCAAGGGCGGGGTGGGCAAGTCGACCACCGCGGTCAATCTGGCGCTCGCGCTCGCCGCCGAAGGGGCGAGCGTCGGCGTGCTCGATGCCGACATCTACGGGCCGTCGCAGCCGACGATGCTCGGCATCTCGGTCATGCCCGAATCGAAGGACGGCAAGTCGATAGAGCCGATGGAGCGGCACGGCCTGCAG
>JACMMK010000224.1 GCA_014379045.1 Burkholderiales bacterium | reverse complement strand
TCGGCGCCGAGCGCATCGCTCGCCACGCGCGGGATCGCGCGCCGGAACGTCACCAGTGCCGAGCGCAGCCTGCGCAGTGCGACCCGTGCCTGGTGCACGTACTCGGGGTCCAGTGCCCGGCGCACGCCGCCTGCGTTCGCCTGCAGGTGGGCGAGGCAATGTCTGATCACCGCGCAGAACGCCTCTTCCGCGCTCGCCTCCTCATCGAGATCGAGCCGCCCCGACTTGACAGGTACTTCCGGCGTCCCGGCGAGCAGGGCGAAGCCGCGTGCGGCCTTGCTGCGCGGCTCGAGCATCAGCGCATGGTCGGCATTGAACGCCTGGGCGGCGGCGTACAGCCCCTCGATCGGACCGCTCTTCAGTTCGAGTTCGAGTTCAAGTATCGCCTCCTGCCGCTCGCCGGCAATCAGCTTGCCGCGGTCGAGTGCGACTTCGATCGACGCGTCTTCGTAGTCGATCAGCGCGGTTGAGCGCGCGAACCGCGTTTCGAAACGGGGCGCGAGCGCATCGCGATTGCGCGCCTTGACAAACCAGTCGGCGAGCGGTGTCTCGGCCAACTTGGTGAAGTCGAGCGCGGCGCGGGCAACCGGCCACTCCCATTCACCGCGCTGATGCGCGCCGGCGTCGACCAGTTCGCACTTGAACGTCTGCAGCCAGACCCGTCCGGCGCGACGCAGGCGCAGCCCGACGCGACGTTGGGCCAGCGTCAGCTCCGGCGTGTCGAAATACACGCTCGTGAGCGGCCGACGCTGCAGTTTGCCCGCGAGCCGCGGATCTGCGCCAAGCGCGCGCGCCTGCGCCGCGTTCAGTTGGAAGCGAAGTTCAGTCTCGACTGGCATGGATGCGTTCTATCAGACCTCGGTGCGCGGCGCGCGCGCGCAGCGCAACGCTGTTCAATCGCTCGGCGCGGGCTGCTGCGCGAGCTCGGCGAGCAGCGCGTGCTGTGCCGAGTACGGCCGACCCCGGCCCGGACTGCGCCGACGGTACACGCCCTCGGCGTTCATTTCCCAGGACTGAAGGTTGTCGCGCAGGCACGGGCGCAGCGCTTCGGCGATGATGCGGCGCTTCAGTCGCGGGTCGAGTACCGGCACGCAGATTTCCACCCGGCGAAAGAAATTGCGATCCATCCAGTCCGCGCTCGAAATGTAGACCTGTTCGGCGCCCCCGGCATGGAAGCAGAATACCCTCGAATGCTCGAGAAACCGGCCGAGCACCGAGCGCACGCGGATATTGTCGGACAACCCCGGCACGCCCGGGCGCAACGCGCACACCCCACGCACGATCAGATCGATGCGCACGCCGGCCTGCGACGCCTTGTAGAGCGCGGCGATCGTCTGCGGTTCGAGCAGCGCGTTCATCTTCGCGATGATCTGGGCGCGTTTGCCGGCGCGCGCCGCCTTCGCCTCTTCGTTGATCGCGCGCACGACATTCTCGTGCAGCGTGAAAGGAGCCTGCCAGAGGTGATGCAGCCGACCCGCGCGGCCGAGCCCGGTCAACTGCTTGAAGGTCTCGTTCACATCGGCGCAGATCTGATCGTTGCAGGTGAACAGACCGAAATCCGTATACAGGCCCGCCGTGCGCACATGGTAGTTGCCGGTCGACACGTGCACGTAGCGGCGTAGCTGGCCTTCCTCGCGCCGGACCACGAGCGCCATCTTCGCATGCGTCTTGTGTCCGACGACGCCGTACACGACATGCGCGCCGGCCTGCTCGAGCCGCGAGGCCCAGTTGATGTTCGCCTCTTCATCGAAGCGTGCGAGCAGTTCGACGACGACGGTCACTTCCTTGCCGTTCCTCGCCGCGGCGATCAGCGTTTCCATCAGGACCGATTCATTGCCGGTGCGATAGATCGTCTGCTTGATCGCGACCACCGCCGGATCGGCCGCGGCCTGCTGGATGTAATGGACGACCGGCGCGAACGACTGGTACGGATGGTGCAGCAGGATATCGCCGCGACGGATCGCCTCGAAGATATCGGCACGTCGCGCAAGCGTCCCGGGCAGGCCGGCAACGAACGGCCGGTACATCAGGTCCGGTCGATCGACCCAGTCCGGCACCTGCATCAGCCGCACCAGGTTCACCGGGCCGGGGACCCGATACAGATCCTCGTCGCCCAGGTCGAACTGCTGCTGCAGGAACGAGGTCATCGCCTCCGAGCAGTTGTCGGCGACCTCGAGGCGCACCGCGTTGCCGAAATGGCGCTGCGGCAACTCGCCCTGCAGCGCGGTGCGCAGGTTCTTCACCTCTTCCTCGTCGACGAACAGGTCGCTGTTGCGGGTGACGCGGAACTGATAGGAGCCGAGCACCGCCATGCCCGCGAACAGCTCGCGCATGTGTGCATGCAGGACGGCCGACAGGAACACGAAGCCGTGCGCGCAGCCCGCGATCTGCGACGGCAGCTTCACCACGCGCGGCAGCACGCGGGGGGCCTGCACGATCGCCGCCCCCGAGCGGCGGCCGAACGCGTCCTTGCCTTCGAGTTCAACCGCGAAATTGAGCGACTTGTTCAACACGCGCGGAAACGGGTGCGCCGGGTCGAGCCCGATCGGGGTCAGTACCGGCATCACTTCGCGGAAGAAGTAGCTGCGCACCCATTCCTGCTGCGCCGGGTTCCACTCGCCCCGGCGCAGGAAGCGAATGCCCTCCAGCGCGAGCCGCGGCAGCAACTCCGAGTTGAGCAGACGGTACTGACGCGCGACCAGTTCATGCGCGCGCTGCGCCACCAGCCGGAACACCTGCCGCGGCGGCATGCCGTCGGGCTCGGTCGTCGACGCGCCGAGGGTGATCTGCTCCTTCAGCCCGGCGACCCGGATCTCGAAGAATTCGTCGAGGTTGCTCGACACGATGCACAGGAAGCGCAGGCGTTCGAGGAGCGGGTTCTTCGGGTTCTCGGCTTCCTCGAGCACGCGCGCATTGAACGCGAGCTGGCCGAGTTCCCGATTCAGGAAATGCTCGACCGGGAGCCCGCGCTTCTTTCGTGCCGTAGCCATCATCGAGCCGGCGCGGGAAGCGGCGCCAGGGTCAGCTCCGCACAGACGGAGGTACGTAGCCCTGCGCCTGATCGGCGCCACCACCGAAGAAATGCTGCTCCATCTGCTGCGCCAGATACTTGCGCGCCTTGGCGTCGGCGAGGCTCAGTCGGTTCTCGTTGACCAGCCGCTTCTGGTGTTCGAGCCAGTCCATCCACGCTTCCTTCGAAACCTGTTCGAAGATCCGTTGGCCGAGCGCGCCGGGATAAGGCGGGAACTCGAGCCCCTCGGCCTCTCGGCCGAGCTTGATGCAGGTGACGGTGCGGGTCATGGCGACTCCTCCTCAGGCCTATGCGGCCGGTTATGGCCGGCGAGCGAAGCGCGCAGTGTAATCGTTGCAGCTCAGCCCGCATGGTGCAGGACGTGGCGCCTGGTACCAACTGCGATGAATCCGCCGGCACCAGCGACGCCTGACCACACTCTCCTGCGTTGATCCGCGCTGCTCGGAATCCTGCGCCCCTACAGCGCCTTCACGAACACCTTCGAGCGCCGCTGCCAGTTGTAGAGCTCGCGCCGTTCGGCCGGCAACTCGCTGACGCCGACTTCGTGAAAACCGTTCTCGATGAACCAGTGCGCGGTGTGCGTGGTCAACGCGAACAGCCAGTCGAGCTTCTGCGCGCGGGCACGCGCTTCGATATGCAGCAGCAGCGCCTCGCCGTGACCCGCATCGCGGTGATCGGGGTGTACGACCAGACACGCGAGCTCGGCCGAGCGCGCCGCGGGAAACGGATACAGCGCCGCGCAGCCGATCAGCCGCCGGTCGTGGTCGACGACCGTGAAGTAACCGATCTCGCGTTCGATGCGCTCGCGTCCGCGCTTGACCAGCGTGCCTTCGGCTTCGAGCGGCGCGATCAGCTGCAGCACCGCGCCCACATCGTCGATGCGTGCCGGACGCAGGCGCTCGAGCGCATCGCGCGAGATCATCGTGCCGATGCCGTGATGGGTGAACAGCTCGAGCAGCAACGCGCCGTCGACGTGGCGGCTGACCAGATGCGCGCGCGCAACGCCGCGCCGACAGGCGTCGATCGCCGCCGGCAGGAAGCGCGCGATGTCGCTGGCGAGGCCGCCGGTCGAGACCTTCATCCGATCGAACCACGCTTCGGCACTGGTCAGGGTCAGTTCACGCAACAGGCGCCCGCGACCGCGCTGCACGCCGGGCCCGTCGATCATGAAGATCAGTTTCTCGGCCGACAGCGCGGTGGCGACCGAGGTCGCGACATCCTCGACCGTCAGATTGAACGCCTCGCCGGTCGGCGAGTAGCCGAGCGGCGACACCAGCACGATCTCGCCTGCGTCGAGTCGCCCGCGCAGCGCCGGCACGTCGACCTTGCGCACCGCACCGGTGTATTGAAGGTCGACACCATCGAACACGCCGCGTGGACTCGCGACGATGAAATTGCCGCTCGCCACGTTCACCGCCGCGTTGGCCATCGGCGTGTTCGGTAATCCGGTCGACAGCAGCGCCTCGATCTCGATGCGCACGATGCCATTGGCCTGCTTGACGCAACCCATCGTCGCCGGGTCGGTGACGCGCAGGCCGTTGGCATATTGCGGCGTGAGGCCATACTTCGCGATCAGTGCATCGAGCTGCGGGCGCACGCCGTGAATCAGCACCAGCCGCACGCCCAGGCTCGCCAGCAGCGCGACATCGTGCGACAGGTGCACGAGTTGGCCCTCGTCGACGACTTCGCCGCCGAACGCGACGACGAAGGTCTTGCCGCGAAACGCGTGGATGTAAGGTGCGGCGGCGCGAAACCACGTGACGAACGGGGGTACGGTCGCGCTCATGTCGGCGCCACGGCGGCATTCATCGACGCGGACGCACGCGTGTGGCAACCCGCGGCGAGGGGGCGGAAATCATCGACGAGGGCGCGGATCGCGGCGAGGGCGGCAAGCGCCGCGGTTTCAGTCCGGAGGACGCGCGGACCGAGCGACAGGGTCAGATACCCGGCGCCGCGCGCGTGCGCGGTCTCGCGCGCGGAGAAGCCTCCTTCCGGACCGACCAGCAGCACGAGCGCAGCCGTCGGCATCCCGGGAACGCCGTCCGGTACGATGGAAGGCCACACTTCCGAGATGCAGTCAGTGAGCGAACGCTCGCCCCTCGGATCGAGCATGCATCGAAGCGTGTTCAGCGCAGGCAGTGCAGAACAGGCCTCGTCGACCGACTGCACCGGTGACACGTCGAGTACGCGGTTCAATCCACACTGCTCGCTGGCGGCGATGGCAAGCGCCTGCCAGTGCGCGACCCTGCGCTCGGCGCGCTCGCCGTTCAGCCGCACGACACTGCGTTCGACCAGCACCGGTGTCACCGAACGCGCGCCCAACTCGACCGCTTTCTCGATCATCCAGTCCATCTTGTCGTTGCTCACCACCGACTGCTGGATATGAACGTCGATGCGCGGTGCGCGATCTTCTGCGTGAAAATCAGCGACGCGGGCGTGTGCGGCTTTACCGCGCGTAGCTTCGAGCACGGCCGCATATTCCCCACCCAGCCCCGAGAACACCGCGATCGGGTCACCGTCGACGAGCCGCAGCACGCGCAACGCGTGATGCGCCGCCGTTGCAGGCAACTCGAGCCGGTGACCGGGCGCCAGACCCGGGACGGCGTGCGGACAGTGAAACCGGGGCGTGAGCATCCGTGGAGGCACAGGTGAAGCTCGTCGGCTTCGACACAATGTTAGAGTCCTCGGATTCTACACACCCGCCCGGGGCGAGCGCCTCCGGCACACGCTCGTGAACGCCAACCCTTCCGCGTTGCTTACCGCGACCGTCGACATCGTGCGCACGGTCGCCGCGCGCGAGGTGATGCCGCGATTTCTGAACACCACCGAGTCGCGCAAGCACGACGGCAGCGTGGTGACCGAAGCCGATATCGCCGCCCAGCGCGCGCTCGAGCCGATGCTGCGCGGACTCGTCGACTGCGCCTTCGTCGGCGAGGAGATGACCCGCGACGAACAGGATCAGGCCTGGGCGGACGGCCGCGGGACGCTCTGGTGCGTCGATCCGATCGACGGTACCTCGAACTTCGCGTGCGGACTGCCGAGCTTCGCCATTTCAGTGGCGCTGATGCGCGCGGGACGCCCGGTGCTCGGCGTGATCTACGATCCGGTCGGCGACGAAGCGTTCCAGGCCGAGGTCGGCCAGGGCGCGTGGGTCAACGCCAGGCGCCTGCCGTTGCGTCGGCGCACGGTTGCCTTGCGTCAGGCGATGGCCGGAATCGAGTTCAAGCGGCTCGACCGCGCGCTCGCGGCGACGCTCACCGCGAACGCACCGTATTGCTCGCAGCGCAGCTACGGGTCGAGCGCGCTCGAGTGGTGTTACGCGGCCGCGGGCCGATTCGATGTATATCTGCATGGCGGTCAGAAGCTCTGGGACTTCGCCGCCGGATGGTTGATCTTCCAGGAAGCGGGTGGCCAGTGCGCGTCACTCGACCACGATGACTTCTGGACCGGTGAGTTATGGGAAAAATCGGTGATCGCCGCCCTCGATCCGACGCTGTTCATCGAATGGAAGGCGTGGCTGCGCGCGCATCACCGGAGCCGTTGAGGCAGATCCGATGAAGATCGTGATCCTCGGCGCCGGACAGGTCGGCTCGACCGTCGCCGAGAGCCTGGTCTCCGAGGCCAACGACATCACCATCGTCGACCTCGACGGAGACCGGTTGCGCGATCTCGCCGATCATCTCGATCTGCGCACCGTCGAGGGCAACGCGGCGCATCCGTCGGTGCTTCGCGCAGCCGGCGCGGAGGATGCGGACCTGATCCTCGCAGTCACGCAGAGCGATCAGACCAACCTGGTTGCGTGCAAGCTCGCCGCAACGATGTTCCGGGTACCGACGCGCATCGCGCGGATCCGGGCACCCGACTACTTCAGCCACCCGGAAGTGTTCGGCCCCGACAACTTCGCGGTCGACGTGACGATCTGTCCCGAACAGATCGTCACCGACTACATCACGAAGCTGATCGAGTTTCCCGAGTCGCTGCAGGTCGTCGACTTCGCCAACGGGCGCGTGCAACTGGTCGCGGTGCGGGCGTTCACCGGCGGGCCGATGGTCGGTCGCCCGCTCTCCGAAATACGCAAGCACATGCCGAACGTCGACAGCCGTGTCGCCGCGATCTTCCGCCGCGACGCGCCGCTGATCCCGACCGGCGACACCGTGATCGAACACGACGACGAAGTATTCTTCATCGCTGCCCATGAACACATCCGGACGGTCCTGCGCGAGTTGCGACGGATGGATCGCCCGGTCAAGCGCGTGATGATCGCCGGCGGCGGCAACATCGGCACCCGCCTCGCGCGCACACTCGAGTCGCGCTATCAGGTCAAGTTGATCGAACTCGACAAACGCTCAGGCGAGCGGCTGTCGCGCGAGCTCGACAAGACGCTGATCCTGATCGGCGACTCGACCGATGAAGAGCTGCTCGAGACCGAGCACGTCGGCGAGATGGACGTGTTCTGCGCGCTCACCAACGACGACGAGAACAACATCATGTCTTCGCTGCTCGCCAAGCGCATGGGGGCGCGCCGCGTGATCACGTTGATCAATCGCAGCGCGTATGTCGACCTGGTGCACGGCGGCCAGATCGATATCGCGATCTCGCCGGCGAACACGACGATCGGCAGCCTGCTCACGCGCGTGCGCCGGGGCGACTGTGCGGCCGTGCACTCGCTGCGCCGCGGTGCGGCCGAAGCCCTGGAGATCATCGCGCACGGGGACGCCCGTTCGTCGAAGGTGATCGGCAAGAAGATCGGGGAGCTCGATCTTCCGAGGGGCGCGTCGGTCGCGGCGATCGTGCGCCGACGCGTGGCCCCGGCCGACGACGAGATCGCCTGTGCGATCGGCCCCGATGACACGGTGATCATCGCGCACCACGATACGGTGATCGAGCGCAACGACCATGTGATCGTGTTCGCGGTATCGAAACAGCTGGTTCCGAAGATCGAGAAGCTGTTCGCTGTCGGCGTGGGTTTCATGTAGATGGCGCGGTTGCGCTCACCCGATTACGCGGCAGACGAGTTGCAACGCAACCTCGGGGTAGTCAGCGCACTCGGTGTGCTGACGATGATCTTCGGCGTGACGATGATGTTGCCGTTGGCCGTGTCGCAGTGGACGAACGATGGCGCCGTGCTCCATCACGGGCTCGCGCTCGTCGCCACCTGCGCATGCGGTGCCCTCGCCTGGCTCCTGACCCGGCGCTACGAACGCGAACTGGAAGTACGCGACGCATTTCTCCTGGTCGTGCTGGTGTGGACGACATTGCCGGCGTTCGCGACGCTGCCGCTGCTGTGGGCGATCGAAGATCTGTCGTTCACCGATGCGTACTTCGAGACGATCTCGGGGATCACGACGACCGGGGCCACCGTGCTGACCGGCCTCGAGCGCCTGCCAGTGTCGCTCAACGTCTGGCGCACGCAACTGGTGTGGATGGGCGGCATGGGCTTGATCGTGCTCGCGGTGGCCGTGCTGCCGATGCTCGGCGTCGGCGGTCGCCAGCTGTTCAAGGCCGAAACCCCCGGGCCAATGAAGGATTCGCGCCTGACCCCGCGCCTGACCGAGACCGCGAAGGGTCTGTGGCTCGTCTATGCGCTGCTGTCGGCGGCCTGCATGGCTGCGTTCTGGCTCGCCGGAATGCAGGGCCTCGACGCGATGATGCACATGTTCACGACGATGGGGCTGGGCGGTTTTTCGAGCTACGACGCGAGCTTCGGCGCGTTCGATTCGGTCGCGATCGAGGTGGTGGCGATCGTGTTCATGCTGGCGGCCGGGATCAACTTCGCTACGCATTTCAGCGCCTTCCGGGGACGCTCGGTCGTTCCTTACCGGGGCGACCAGGAGGCGCGCCTGTTTCTCGTGATCACGCTCGCGAGCGGGGTGGGCATTGCGCTCTACCTGTGGTGGCGTCAGATCTATCCCGACTTCGGCAGCGCGCTACGCTTCGCGATGTTCAACACGGTCTCGATCGCCACCACCACCGGCTTCGCGAGCACCGACTATGCCAAGTGGCCGATGATCATCGGGCTGTGGATGCTCTTCCTGTCTAGCTTCGTCACCAGTGCGGGGTCCACCGGAGGCGGTATCAAGATGGTGCGCGCGGTGGTTCTGTATCAGCAGGTGTATCGCGAGTTCGTGCGCGTGCTGCATCCGAACGCGTACACGCAGGTCAAGTTCGGCGGTTCGGGCGTCGCGAATCAGGTCGTGTTCTCGGTGCTCACTTTCCTGTTCGTCTATGTCGCGCTGATCGTCACGCTCACGCTGGTGCTGGTCGCCACCGATCTCGATGTGCTGACGGCGTTCACGGCGGTCGTGGCCTGCATCAACAACACCGGCCCCGGCTTGGGCGAGGTCGGTCCCTCCGGCAATTACCAGGGCCTGACCGACTTCCAGACCTGGGTGTGCACGTTCGCGATGCTGCTCGGGCGACTCGAACTGTTCACGCTGCTGATCGTGTTGACGCCAGTGTTCTGGCGCAAATAGCCGGGACAGGCACGCGCGCGCAGACGCGCCGGCACGCGGTCGACGCGGCTTGCTATGATGCGTACGTACGCGATGTGCAGACGGGCCAGTAGAGCCGGTCGCCATTGCACACGGCCCACGCTGCGCTGTTTCCGGTAGGCGAGGCCAGGGGTTGCGCCGGCAGATCCGCGGCCAGCGCCAGACGGAGGAGCAGTCGATGCGGCCGAGGTTCGTCATCGGTTCGGCAATGCTCGCGATGCTGTTCGCAGCGACCGCGGGGGAAGCGCTCGGCCAGCTCGCACCGAGTGTCGCGGCCGGCTGGCCGATCCGGCCGATTCGCCTGATCGTGCCGACCGCTGCCGGGGGCACCCAGGACCTGAACGCGCGCGCGGTGGCCAAGCAGATGGCGCAGCACGCGGGACAGTCGATCGTGGTCGACAACCGGGCCGGTGCGAACGGGATCATCGGCGCCGATCTCGTCGCCAAGGCCGCGCCCGATGGCTACACGTTGATGTATACCGGCGGCGCCTTCGCGATCAACCCGAGCATCTACAAGCGCCTGCCGTTCGACGTGCGCCGCGACTTCGCGCCGATCACCAACGTCGCGGCGGGTGAAGGCACATTGCTGCTGGTGCATCCGTCGGTGGCGGCGAATTCGGTGCGCGAACTGGTCGCGCTGGCGAAGACCCGTCCCCTGTCGTACGGCTCACCCGGACTCGGCAATGCGCTGCAGCTGATCTCGGAGTCGTTCGTGATCCGCTCCGGGGCGCCGCTGCTGCACGTACCGTACAAGGGCTCGGGCCCGGCGATGGCGGCGCTGATCGGCAACGAGGTGCAGGTGATGTTCATCCCGCCCGGGGTCGCCTTGCCGCACCTGCGCGACGGCCGGGTGCGCGCACTCGGCTACAGCAGCGCGACCCGCTTCGACGGTCTGCCCGACGTGCCGACGATCAACGAGCAGGGGCTGCCGTTCGAGATGGACACCGGCTGGCACGGTCTGTTCGCACCGGCGGCAACCCCGCGCCCGCTGCTGGAGCGCGTCCACGCCGACGTGCGGCGCGCGGTCTGCGAGCCTTGGCTGCGCAGCTTTCTGGTCGACGCGGGCTTCCGTCCGCTGGCCGACCCACCCGACACCTTCGCCAAGATCGTCCGCGCCGACATCGAGCGCTGGGCCGAGATCGCGCGGCTCGCAAAGATTCCGCGGCAGTAGTCCGCGCCACAGCTCACCGTTTCGCACCCAAAGCACCCGCACACACGGTCAGCACACATCGATAGGAGCCCTGAATGGATTTCTCGTTGAACGACGAACAACGCGGCTGGCAGATGAAGGCACGGCAGTTTGCCGAGGAACACATCCGACCGATCTCGCTCGCGCGTGACCAGATTCCCGATCCCCGCGAAACCTTCGACTGGGACGTGATCAGGAAAGGCTCGAAGCTGGGCTTTCGCACGCTCGCGGTACCGAAGGCCTGGGGCGGCCACGGCGCCGACTTCGTCACCCAGGCGCTGGTGATGGCCGAACTCGCGCGCGGCGACAGCGCGATCTCGAAGACCTTCAGCCAGTGCTGGAAATGGAGTCATCTGATCGCCTCGGCGTGCACTGAAGACCAGAAGCGCCGCTTCCTGGAACCGTTCCTCGCCGACGACACCTACCTGCTCGGCAAGGCCGGTACCGAACCCGAGGCGGGCTCGGACAACCGCGTGCCACCCGACGACGACCCGACCGCGGGCTGGAAGATGTCGGCAGTACGCCGCGGCGACGAGTGGATCCTCAACGGGCGCAAGTGGTACACGGCCAACGGCAGTGTCGGCAAACTGTTCTTCGTCGATACGAGGACAAACCCCGACGTGAACCTGCGCGAAGGCACGACGCTGTTCATGGTGCCGAACGACACGCCGGGCTTTCGCGTCGGTCGGGTCTTCAACAAGATCGGCTGGCGCTTCTATCAGAACGGCGAACTGATCTTCGAGAATGCCCGCGTGCCGCACGCGAACATCGTAGGCGAGGTGAACGGCGGCGTGCGTGCGCGCGCCGGAGACACCTCGGAGTTCGGCGACCTCGAACTGAGCGCGAATGCGTTGGGCGTCTGCGACGCGGCGGTCGAGATGGCGATGGCACGGGCACGTTCGCGGCGCCAGGGCGGCAAGCTGATCATTGAGCATCAGGCGATCCAGCTGAAGCTCTCCGAGATGCACATGCTGACCGAGGCGCTGCGCTCGTTCGTGATGCGCACCGCGTGGGAGAAGGACCAGGCGATGCGCAACTCGATCAACAACGTGCTGGTGATGAACTACTCGACCGACGTGATCCAGCGCGTCACGCATCTCAACATGGACATCCACGGCGCCGCCGGCGTGATGATGGACATCGGCGCCGAGAAGCTGGTGCGCGATGCCTGCATCTGGACCCATCTTGCCGGCGATGCGGTGCAGCGGATGAAGGTGATCAAGCGGCTCGCGCGATGAAGCCGATGTCGACCTCCTCACTCACGACGTCCGCGAACAATTCGCGCGACGCGCGGATGTTGTCGAGCGCAGCGCTCAGCGCCGCGGTGCCTGCTATTGCCTTCATCGCGGCCTGCGCGACGCTGCCCGCCGCGCACGCACAGGCCCCGGGGGCGTATCCGCAGAAGCCGATCCGGATGATCGTGCCGGTGTCCCCGGGCGGCAATAGCGACGTGCTGCTGCGAATCGTGATGCCGAAGATGCACGAATCGCTCGGCCAGCAGCTGGTACTCGACTTCCGCGGCGGCGCCGGAGGCACCATCGGCGGCGACATCGCGGCGCGATCCGCGCCCGACGGCTACACGCTGCTGTTCACCGCGGCCTCGCATGTGATCAATCCGGCGCTGATCAAGAAGCTGCCGTACGACCCGCTGAAGGATTTCACTGCGATCTCGCTCGTGGCCGACATTCCGACCGCTCTGGTCGTGCATCCGTCGCTGCCGGTGAAATCGGTCAAGGACCTGATCGCACTGGCGAAGAAGCGGCCCGGCGAGCTCAACTACTCGACCTCGGGACGGGGCACCGTCGGGCATCTGGCCGCCGAGCTGCTCGCGTCGAGTGCCGGGTTGAAGCTCGAGCACATTCCCTACAAGGGCGCCGGCCCGGCGATCGTCGGGCTGGTGGGCGGACAGGTCGAGATGCAGTTCGCCAGCATCCCCGCGATCATCGAGCATGTGCGTGCGCGCAGGCTACGGATGCTTGCGCAGACCGGCGACAAGCGTTCGAGTGCCGCGGCCGAGGTACCGACGATGCGCGAGTCGGGGCTGGACACCTTCGTCGTCTCGAGCGGCTTCGGCATCCTCGGCCCGGCGGCGCTGCCGCGACCGATCGTCGATCGCGTGTTTCGCGCGGTACGTTTTTCGCTCGACGATCCGCCGACGCGCAAGCTGCTGATCGAACAGGGCGCCGACCCGGTCGGCCTCGGCCCGGACGAGTACGAGGCGTACAACCGCACCGAGATCGCGCGCTGGCAACGCGTCGCGCGCGAGGCCAACCTGCAGCCGGACTGATCAGCGCAGCGCGGTCAACAGCGCCGGATCGATGCCCGCACGGTGCCGCGCAAGCATCGGCTCGACCGCCTCGACGAACGCCGCGCGGTCGGCATCGGTCGGCACGATCACCTCGTTCTCGGCGGGATCGAGTCGCGCCAGCACGAGCGCATCCTCATCGGCCGCCAGTGCACGTTGCAGTGTCGTCGCCACGCGCGCACTGTCGATCACCGCCTGCTGCACGTCCGCAGGCCAGCCATCGAACACGCGCTGGTTGCAGATCATCACCGTCGCACCGAACAGGTGGCCGGTCAGCGTGATGAAGCGATGGTGGTGATGCACACCGAAGTTGTAGATGTTGGTGAGCGGATTGTCCTGCGCATCGAAGCGCGGACCGGCGATCTGCTCGACCAGCTCCTTAACGTCGACCGCGATCGGCACGAACCCGAGTGCCGTGAACAGCTCGCCATGCAACGGGCTCATCTGAGTGCGGATCGCGAGTCCTCGGCAGTCGGCCGGCGTGCGGATCGGGCGCACCCGGTTCGACAGATGACGGAAACCGTTGTCCCATAGCCCGAGCAGGCGTACTTCGGTCGTCGCGAGCATGCGCTCGCCCAGCCGGGCGCCATAGTCACCATCGAGCAAGCGGTGTGCATTCGCGCGGTCGCGCACGACGAACGGCAGTTCGAGCAGTGCGAACTCCGGCACGGATTCGGTGAAGCGCACCGAGGAGATGTAGCAGGCGTCGAGCTCTCCGCTCGCGACCATTTTCGGCAGGTCACCGGACGGCCGTCCGATGTCGAGCACGTTGCCGATCAGCTCGAACTCAATGCGTTCACCCAGTCGCGCGTCGAGCTCGGAGCCGAAGCGGCGCGCCGCCTGATTGTGGATCGAGTCAGGCGGCTGATAACCGCCGAGACGAAGACGAATGGGAGGCTGGGTCATACGCGAGTTCCGTGGGTTCAAGTTCGTCACAGCGAGTATGCGCTCGCCCCAAGTGGGCCCGACGCCTGATGCCGCACTCGATTTCTCATCCAATGGCATCTCCATTCGATAACAAATGAAACACGTGCGTTCTGGACATCGGAGGCATGCTTCGTACAAGCTTGCTGTGCATCGACGTCACGGTGCAACACTTTCGCAGCAAAACAATTCAGGGAGGATTCATGATGAATGAAACAGGTCCAGTTTGTCAGCAGTCGAACATCTTCGTAAGCCGACACAGATTCCGAACGCGCGGTTTCACCCTCATCGAGCTGCTGGTAGTGATTGCCATCATCGCAGTCTTGATCGGCTTGCTGTTGCCGGCGGTGCAGAAGGTGAGGGAGGCCGCCAACGCACGCAATGCGATCAGCGATCTCGCGTTGGTCTACGAGGTCGTGTACGCGTCACATCAGAACGCGTGCGAGCCGCTCGAACGCATGGGCTATCTCTGCGAGATCAGTAACGGTAACCAGCGCTGGGCCGTGCACACGGTCAGGAACGGCTACGAAGTCATCGTCGGGTTGCCCGCGAAGCCGCTGGAAGCTTGCACAGCCTCGGGACCGGAGCCGAAGACGGCGGTGGCGATGGCGAGACCTGTCGTACCGGGGCGAACCGGGCTCAACGAGTATCACTACTGCGTCGAGCCGCCGCCGCGCAACACCAGCGAGCCCACACCGGGCCGTGCCGGCGTCCAGGGCTTCATGGTCGAAGGCGCGCTCGCCGAACGCGCGAAGATGTTTGCGGAGCTGGAGGTGTTGGGCAGACAGACCATCGGCAAGCTCGTCGGCCGGGTCCGCGGGGCACAGAATGACTTCGATTACTCGCCGCGAAGGATCCAACGCGTGTATGACATCCTGAACGCGAACGGCGACGACGAGATTTCGCTCTCCGAGATGCTGGACAACACTGGCGGCAACGCACTCCTGGGCGACGGTTCGGTCAAATTCCTGCAGGCTTCGGTGCGGCGAATCATGCGCCTCGATGTCGGCAACGAGAATCTGGATGCGCTTCGGGTGAGCGCCCGTCACGACACGTCGAACGGTGGTTCGCCGAATCGTTGATCGA
This sequence comes from Burkholderiales bacterium, assembly GCA_014379045.1. Taxonomy (GTDB): domain Bacteria; phylum Pseudomonadota; class Gammaproteobacteria; order Burkholderiales; family CAIKXV01; genus CAIKXV01. The sequence continues at coordinate 2,220 of JACMMK010000224.1, read as the reverse complement.
TCGCCGATAAGAGAAGCAGCCGAAGCGAAGCGTGCACAGTCGCGGGGCGCCAAAGAGGCCCGCGCCTTCGCACGAACCCTGTAACCCCTGATCGTCGCTCGCCGCCGATCGTGTCTTCGCAACAGGTCAGGCAAGTTCGAAGCGGCGCACTTCCTCGGGAAACCGTCTGGCCGCGACCAGCATCATGCCTTCGAACATCATGTTCGCGGCGAGGAACGCCGACATGCCGTTGACGTCGTGCGGCGGACTGACGGTGTTAACGTCGATCGCGACGACATCCAGGCCGTGCAGCCGTCGGAACATCTCGATGCCTTCGCGTGCCGACAGCCCGCCCCAGCTCGGCGCACACACGCCCGGCGCACACGACGGGTCGAACGCATCCATGTCGAGGCACAGATACACCGGCCGGCCGTCGAGCCGCTGCCGCAGATCGTCCATCACGGCGGGGATGCCGCGTGCGAGCAACTGATTCAACGTGACGATGTTGTAGCCGAGCTCGCCGGTGTGGGTGAAGCCCCCGGGACGAAACACCGTGCCGCGAATGCCGATATGCCAGCTCGCCGTGGTATCGACCCATTCCTCCACCGCTGCATAGTGGAACTGGGTGCCCGCGTTGTGTTCGTCGGGCCCGGGCGGCAGCGCGCTGTCGGTGTGCGAGTCGATATGGATCACCGCAAGGCCGCGATGCCGCCTGCCGACCGCGCGAATGACCGGCAACGAAATACTGCCGTCGGCACCCATCGTGATCGGCACCGCGCCCGCGTCGACGATGACACCGACTGCGGCCTCGATCTGCGCAAACGCGTGATGCGTCTTCGAGGGCGTGAGGCGTACGTCGCCGACATCGATCAAGCCGAGCTTCTCGGCGACGGCGAAATCGGCGAACTCCGGGTTCCAATGGCGCATCAGCCGCGACTGCTCGCGGATCGATGCCGGGCCCTGACGCGCCCCGACGCGAAACGCATGTGTGCCGACATCGAACGGAATGCCGAGCACCGCAGCCTGCGCGCCGCCGATCTCCTGGGCGAACGGCACCCCCATGAACGTGTTCGGTCCGCTGCAGAGCTCTTTCAGGGATGTCGTCATGGCCACGTGCGATGTCTCCGGAGTAAGTCGAGCGAGAAACGCGCGTGCGAGCGCGAACTCAATCCACCTTGATGTTCGCCTCGCGCGCGATGCGCCCGAAGCGTCGGACGTCGGTTTCGATCAACTGCGCGAACTCGCCCGGCGTACTGGCGCGCGCGTCGACCGCAAGCGCAGGAAAGCGCTCTTTCGCCTCCGGTGTGGCGATCGCGCGCGCAAGTTCGGTATTCATCCGTTGCACGACGTCGCGCGGTGTGCGCGCCGGCGCGATCACGCCCCACCAGTGATCGGCGACGAGGTCTTTCGCGCCGATCTCGGTCAGCGTGGGCGCGTCGGGTTGAGTCGGATGCCGGCGCGCTGCCGCGATTGCCAGCACCTGCAGGCGATTCGCAGTCACGAGCGCGGCGGCCGAGGCGAAGCTTGCGAAAACCGCCTCGACCTGTCCGCCGGCGGCGTCGGCCAGCGCCGGCGCGGACCCCTTGTACGGCACGTGCACCACGTCGATCGCCGCCGCGCGCTTCAGCAGTTCCACCATGAAGTGCGTCGTGGTCCCGGTGCCTCCCGACGCGATCGTCAACTGGCCCGGCTTCGCGCGTGCCGCCGCGAGCAGTGCCTGCGCGTTCCTGTGGCGCCCCGGGGCCGCGTACAGATACTGTGCGGACGTGCCGAGCAGGCTCACCGGAGAGAAATCCTTCAGCGCATCGTACGGCAGGTTCTGCAGCACGCTCGAGGAGGCAGCGAATGCGGTGTCGGCCAGCAGCAGCGTGTAGCCGTCGGGGTTGGCGCGCGCGACCACCGCGTTGCCGATCGAGGTGCCAGCCCCGGGTCGGGTATCGATCAGCACCGGCTGGCGCAGCGCGTCGGTCAGGCGCGCACCGACGATGCGCCCGATCACGTCCGAACTGCCGCCCGCCGCGAACGGCACGACCATGCGGATCGGCCGGTCGGGATAGGCCTGCGCCTGCGCACAGGCGACGGGAAACGGCAGCGCGAGCAGCAGCAACGCTGCATGCAGTGCGCGCGCGTGGCGCCGCGCAGCACTCGACTGCGCGCAGATCGGAAACGGGTCGAGCCTCATCGGGGTACTGGGGGTTGGATACGCTCGTGTATCGGTCGACCGCGCAGCGCGCGGCACGC
>JACMMK010000024.1 GCA_014379045.1 Burkholderiales bacterium | reverse complement strand
TTCGGACCCGTGCCGACCGGAACCCAGCCGTTGAGGCCCGATTCGAACGCGTCCTGCAGCACGATGTTGGCAGTGGTTCCGCTCGGGCACTGGCCAGGTACGCCGGTGGTGAACGAACGCGTTGCCGATACCGTGCCGTTGCCGCAGTAGTTGCTCGGACGCACGCGCCAGAAGTACTGCGTCGACGGGGCGAGTGCGACATTGACTGCCCACGACGTGCCGGTGATGGTCGTGCTCGCGACCACGCCGGTGAACCCGGAGTTGGTCGAAACTTCGACGAAGTAGCTGAGCGCGCCCGGTACGGCGTTCCAGCTGAGTGTCGGTCGCACCTTGACCCCGGTGGCACCGGCGGCAGGCGCCACCAGCGTCGGCGCACCCGGCAGCGCCGACGAGATGCCGTAGCTGAGGCCCAACGAGCGCTGCGTCCCGCCGGACGTGGCGGTGACGGTCGTCGTGTACTCGCCGGATGCGAGGGCGTTCGCACCCTGCAACGTCAGCGTGCTGGTGCCCGGTGTCGGATTGATGGTGGTCGGCGAGAACTGCGGCGTGACGCCGGCAGGCTGGCCCGAAGCGGAGAGCGTGACCGCGCTGTTGAAACCGTCGAGCACGCCCACGCGCAGCGCGAACGTCGGGTCAGCCGGCGTCGGCGTGCCGCAGATCTGCAGGCGGGTCGGCGAATCGGCCACGATGTCGAACGTCGGCATGCCGCAGTCCGGGAACTTGAACGAGCAGATGCGCGTGTTCCAGTTGCCCGACGACGTCACCGAGTAGTACTCGCTGGTGAACCAGAACGTGCACTCGTCGCTCGGGTCGACGCTCATCGACGCATAGTCTCCCCAGCGCCCGCTGGTGCTGAGCTGGCTGCCGGTCACCGTCGGGGTGCAGGTCTGTTCGTCGCGCATCGTGCCGATCGGATCGCCGGGCTGGCGCCCGGTGATGCGCAATTGCGGCGTGATGGTCGCGCTGCTGACCGAGAAACCGAGGCCGAGGTTGCCCGAGCGGTCCTCGGCGATCGCGCCCATCCAGCGCGAACTGCCGTCGGGCGCGTAGGTGCCCTCGTCCTTGATGCGCCTGGACGTGGCGCGGGCCGCTTCGGGCTCGAAGCCGCTGGTGAACAGCACGTTCGCCGGCAGCGCGGGCAATGCGGTGGGACGCAGGTCGAAGGCTACCCACTTGACGCCGCCGTTGGTGGCGCCGCCATTGACGTAGTGGTTGACGACCGCCGCCAGCGGCGTCGGCGCGCCGGCAGGGAACGCGCGCGCGGATGCGCGGTACATGAGGTTGGTGCCGAACGAATCCAGTGCGCCGGTGGATCCGAGCTGCGCCACGTCGTCGAAGTTGGACACGAACGGCGAGCCCGATGCGAGGCGCTGCGGCTGCGCCGACAGCGTGCTCGATGCCGGCGCGTCCCAGCGGATGCACAGGTCCCACAGCAGGTATTCGCTGCTGGCCGGGTCGAAGTGCATGAACACCGGGCACGAACCCGCGGGAGCCGGCTGCTGGCCTTCCAGGTGCAGCGGCAGCGCACCGTAAACGGTGTCGCCCGCCACGCTTACGGCGCCGAAGCGCACCATCTGCGCCGGCATGCCCTGCAGCATTTTGTCGCGCTCCACGGCGATGTACGCCGCGCCGAGGTAGGTCTGCGGCGACATGTTGAAATCGTGCGTGGTCAACAGGTAGGCGTTCTGCGTCTCCTGCGCATCGGTCCACACGCCGATGTGCGGATAGTCGCCGAAGTCGGGGAAGTTGAACTGGTAGCGGTGATAGGTGCCCAGCGGATCGCTGGTGGTCGAAATCGCGAAACACTGGGCGCCCGGATCGGTCGCCACGAACTGCGACATGATCCAGCGCTGCGCGCGGTCGTCCCAGAGCGCGATCGGATCGCCATCGTTCTCGACTTCGCACGGGCCGCCGAAACCTGACCAGAACGAGTTGCCGTTGGTCGGGCCGGAAATGCGTGCGCCGGTGGTCTTGTTGAACACCGACCAGCGGACGTTCACCCACTGGATGTAGTGCTCCAGGCTCACGTCGCCGTTGGTGTCTGGCGGGATGAAGCCACCCGATTCGCTGCCGCCGAGGCCGTTGAATGCGACCAGCGTGCTGGGCGCCGGCGTACCGGTGGGCGAGCGCTGCACGCCGAAGCGCGCGGCTTCGCGCACTTCAGGCAGGATCTCGCCCGACTGCTTGCGCTTCGGGAAGATATTCGGAACCTGCTGCAGCGAGGGTGCAGTCTCCCGGGATTCGGCCGCCATCTCGAGCACGATGTCGCGCATCGGACGCGACGTATCCACGCGCACCGCCTGCGATACCTCGGGACTGAGCGTCGCGGGCGCGTCTGCGGCAAGCGCCGCACCGCCGGCTGCCGCCAGCACCGCGCCCAGCAGCGCGCATG
>JACMMK010000223.1 GCA_014379045.1 Burkholderiales bacterium | reverse complement strand
GTGCGCCGCTCAGCGCGTAGCGGCGTGCGCCAGCAGCAGCCGCAACATCCGACGCAACGGTTCCGCGGCGCCCCACAGCAACTGGTCACCGACGGTGAACGCGGTCAGATACTCGCCGCCCATCGGCAACTTGCGCAGCCGGCCGATCGGCACGCGCAGGCTTCCGGTGACGGCCGTCGGCGTGAGGCGGGCGAGCGACTCGTCGCGCCGGTTGGGCACGACCTCGACCCAATCATTGGCACGGGCGAGCAGCGACTCGATCTCGGCCAACGGCAGGTCGCGCGTGAGCTTCACCGTCAATGCCTGCGAGTGGCAACGCATCGCACCGATGCGCACGCACACGCCGTCGACCGGTATCGGTGTCGTCGTGTTGCCCAGTATCTTGTTGCACTCGGCCATACCCTTCCATTCTTCCCGGCTCTGGCCATTGCCGAGGTCCTTGTCGATCCAGGGCAGCAGACTGCCGGCGAGGGCTTGACCGAACTGCTCGGTGGGCAGCGTGCGGCTGCGCAAGCGCAGCGCCACCGCACGGTCGATCTCGAGAATGTTCGACTGCGGGTCGGCGAGTTGCGCGCGCACCGAGTCGTGCGCAGCGCCCATCTGCAGCAGCAACTCGCGCATGTTCTGTGCGCCGGCACCGGAGGCGGCCTGATAGGTCATCGCCGTCACCCACTCGACCAGGCCCGCGCGAAACAACCCGCTCAACGCCATCAGCATCAGGCTGACCGTGCAGTTGCCGCCAATGAAGTCGCGCCTGCCGGCGGCCAGCGCGCGCGCGATCACCTCGCCGTTGACCGGGTCGAGCACGATCACCGCGTCGTCATTCATCCGCAGCGTCGATGCGGCATCGATCCAATAGCCGTCCCAGCCGGCGGCGCGCAGTCTCGGGTGCAGTGCGCTCGTGTAGTCGCCGCCCTGACACGAGATCAGCACGTCCATCGCTGCGAGCGCCGCGAGATCGTTCGCATCGGCGATGTCCGGCGCGACGTTGGGCAGCGGTGCCGCGCTTTGTCCCGCCTGACTGGTCGAGAACAACGTCGTGCGCACGAGGTCGAAATCGTGCTCATCCTGCATGCGCTGGACGAGCACCGACCCGACCATGCCGCGCCAGCCGATCAATCCCACGTCAAGCATCGTCGCGCTCCCCGGCTGCGGCGACCACCGCGGCAACGACCGCATCGCCCATCGCGCACGTGCCGATCGACGTCTCACCCGGTTGCGCGATGTCGGCGGTGCGCAAGCCCTGCTGCAACACGCGGCGCACGGCGCGCTCGATCGACAGCGCGAATTTCTCCTCGCCGAGGCTGTAGCGCAGCAGCATCGCCGCCGAGAGGATTGTCGCGAGCGGATTGGCGATGTCGCGGCCCGCGATATCCGGCGCCGAGCCGTGGATCGGTTCGTACAGACCCTTGCCGTGCGCATCGAGCGACGCCGACGGCAGCATGCCGATCGAACCGGTCAACATCGACGCCTCGTCGGACAGGATGTCTCCGAACATGTTGCCGGTGACGATCACGTCGAACTGACGCGGGTTGCGCAACAACTGCATCGCTGCGTTGTCGACATACATGTGCGAGAGCGCGACGTCGGTGTAGTCGGCGGCGACCTCGGTCACCACGTCACGCCACAACTGCGAGGTCTCGAGCACGTTCGCTTTGTCGACCGAACACAGCCTGCGCTGGCGCTTTCTGGCCGCTTCGAAGCCGACCCGGGCGATGCGCCGGATCTCCGACTCGGCGTAGTGCATGGTGTCGAAGCCCTCACGCTCGCCGGAGGCGTTGGTACGCAAGCCGCGCGGCTGTCCGAAATAGATGTCCCCGGTCAGTTCGCGGATGATCAGTACGTCCATCCCCGACACCAGCTCGGGTCGCAAGGTCGAGGCGGCAGCGAGTTCGTCATAGATGACTGCCGGGCGCAGATTCGCAAACAGGCCGAGTGCCTTGCGCAGCCCGAGGATCGCCTGCTCCGGCCGCTTGTCGCGCGCGAGCTTGTCCCACTGCCAGCCGCCGACCGAGCCGAACAGGATCGCGTCGGCCGAGCGCGCCAGGTCGAGCGTCGCCGTCGGCAGCGGATCCCCGCTCAGTTCGTACGCCGTGCCGCCCACCGGGGCCTCTATCGTCTCGATGCGCAAACCCAGCGGCGCCAGTGCGCGCAGCACGCGCAGCGCCTGCGCGACGATCTCGGCACCGATCCCGTCGCCGGGCAAAACCGCAATCTTCTTCATGGCAGCAGTCATCGCAACAAGGTCCCAGGCAAGGAACCCGTCATAAAAACAACCAGGGGCGGGCTTCGCGATGGCGCGCTTCGAAGGCGCGAATCGCGTCGGCGTTCTGCAACGTCAGGCCGATCTCGTCGAGTCCGTGCAACAGGCAATGCTTGCTGAACGGCTCGATGTCGAAGACGAAGCGCGTGCCGTCGGCGGTCGTCACACTCTGCGTCTCGAGATCGATATCGAGCCGGTAGCCGTCCTGCGCGAACGTCTGCTCGAACAGCGTGTCGATCACCGCGCCCGGCAGACGGATCGGCAGCAGTCCGTTCTTGAGGCTGTTGTTGTAGAAGATGTCGCCGAACGACGGCGCGATCACCACGCGAAAGCCGTAATCGAGCAGCGCCCAGGGTGCGTGTTCGCGCGACGACCCGCAGCCGAAATTCTCGCGAGCGAGCAGCACTTGCGCACCCTGGAAGCGCGTCTTGTTCAGGATGAAGTCTTCGTTCAGCGGCCGCTCGCTGTTGTCCATGCCGGGCTCGCCGGTATCGAGATAGCGCCAGGAGTCGAACAGGTTCGGACCGAAGCCGGTGCGCAGGATCGACTTCAGGAACTGTTTCGGAATCACCGCATCGGTGTCGACATTGGCACGGTCGAGCGGTGCCACGAGTCCGTTCAGGCGGTTGAACCTGTCCATCATTGCCCACCCGTCAGCGCGCTGCCGGCGCGAGTGTTGCGCACATCGACGAAGCGACCGGCGAGCGCCGCGGCGGCGGCCATCGCCGGGCTGACCAGATGCGTGCGTCCGCCTGCGCCCTGCCGGCCCTCGAAGTTGCGATTGGAGGTCGACGCGCAGCGCTCACCCGCGTCGAGCCGATCGTCGTTCATGCCGAGGCACATCGAACAGCCCGGCTCGCGCCACTCGAAACCGGCGGCGGTGAACACGTGATGC
>JACMMK010000222.1 GCA_014379045.1 Burkholderiales bacterium | reverse complement strand
GTGTCCGTGGTGCGATGCGGCCGATCGGTGAGCGCGGCGAGCGCCGCCAGGAGGCCGTCGCCGCCCGCGGTATGGGTATGACGCGGCTTGCCAGGCGGCGGCAGGCGGCCCGGACCGTGCAGCCACAGGCTCGACGCCACGGGTTCTCCGCGCTGCTCTCGCGCGAGATTCACCGGATGTTCGAACCAGAGCATCTGCACTTCGTTCAGGAAGGCGACCCACTCGAGTCGGTGCGCTCCCTGGGGCAATCCGTGGTCGACATCGCCGCCCTGCGCGATCGAGGGCGCAGTGGTCGCGAGGTCGAATGGCGTATCGGCGCCGAGATACCAGCGCCGCGCGTTTGGTGCATGGAGAGCGAAGCGCGGGGCATCGGCGAAATGCGCACCGATCGTCGCGGCGAGGGCGGCCGCTTCTTCGTCGCTCAGGTCCAACGCATGCTCGGGCGCGAGACGAAGGCCGGTACGGGTGACGATGAAGTGGACCGGGTCGGCGCGCATCCAATACCGCGCGCCGGGGCGTCCACCATCGAGCGCGAACGTCACCGGGGCGATCGGCAGGTCGCGCGCGCTCGACGCGCCCGGGGTGCCCGTTGCCGGATCCGGGGCATCGGTGTTCGTGAACCGATTCCAAAGCCATTCTGCGACGCGCAGTTCGGGTTCGGGCACTGTCGTGCCGCGCGCGAGCCAGCGCTCGAGCGTGGTTGCCTCGGGTGCCCGCATCACGTCGGCGCCGTCGTCATGCGGCCATAGCAGACCGGGCAGGAGCAGGTCGACGCGCAAGGGATCCTACGAAAGCCGGATGAAAACGTGACGAGACACCACGGCAGTCTAGCATCCGCGCGTGCGGCTTCACGTTCGGCGGCACGCGCCCGCACCGACCGCGGTCAGTGCGCACCAGGGCTTGACCGCGACGGGCCTGTGGCACACTCCGCCGCGCCTTGCCCATCCTCTGCGAGCCCGTTCACGCCGTGTCTCCGTACGAGTTGTTCGTCGGGTTGCGCTACACGCGCGCCAAACGCAGCAACAACTTCATCTCGTTCATCTCGCTGGTGTCCACGCTGGGGATGGCGCTCGGCATCGCCGTGCTGATCACCGTCATCTCGGTGATGAACGGGTTCCAGAAGGAGGTGAGAGACCGCATCCTGGGCGTGCTCGCGCACATCCAGATCCAGGGCATCGATGGTCCATTGACCGACTGGCCCGATATCGCGGCGCGCGCGCAGAAGAATCCCGAGGTGCGCGGCAGTGCACCCTACGTGCTGGCACAGGGCCTGCTCGGCAACGATCAGGTGGTGCGCGGCGCAATCATTCGCGGCATCCTGCCCGAGCGCGAAGCGGCGGTCGCCGACTTCGCAACCTTTCTGCGCGCGGGCTCGATGGCCGGGTTGGCGCCCGACAGTTTCGCGATCGTCCTTGGCGTGGAACTCGCGCGCGCGCTGGGCGTTGGCGTCGGCGACAAGGTGCTGCTGATCGCGCCGCAGGGACAGATCACCCCGGCGGGAGTGATCCCGCGGCTCAAGCAGTTCAATGTCGTGGCGATCTTCGAAGCCGGTCATTTCGAGTTCGACTCGGGACTCGCGCTGGTGCACATGAAGGACGCGCAGACGCTGTATCGACTCGGCGATGCCGTGTCGGGCGTGCGCCTCAAGATCTCCGACATGTTCCAGGCGCCGCGCGTATCGCGTGAGATCGCGAAGACGATGACCCAGGAGGCGATGGTCGCCGACTGGTCGCGGCTCAACACCGGCTGGTTCCGCGCGGTCGAGATCGAGAAGCGGATGATGTTCATCATCCTGTCGCTGATCGTCGCGGTGGCCGCCTTCAACATCGTGTCGACGCTGGTGATGGTGGTGACAGAGAAGCGCGCCGATATCGCGATCCTGCGCACGCTCGGTGCGACGCCGGCGAGCGTGATGGGAATCTTCGTGATCCAGGGCGCGCTGATCGGCGTGTTCGGAACGTTGCTCGGTGTCGGCGGCGGCGTGCTCCTCGCAGCCAACGTCGACGTCGTCGTGCCGTTCATCGAGCGCAGCTTCGGCGTGCAGTTCCTGACCAAGGACATCTACTTCATCAGCGAACTGCCCTCCGAGGTGCGCGCGGCCGACGTGGTCTTCATCGCGTCGATCTCGTTGCTGCTGTCGTTCTTCGCGACGCTGTATCCGAGCTGGCGCGCCTCGCGGATCAATCCGGCGCAGGCACTGCGCTATGAATGATCTGGTGCGGGCATCCGTGGCCGAGGTCGCGCACGTGCTCGAGTGCACCCGGCTCGCCAAGGTCTATCGCGAAGGCAGCGCGCTCGGTGAAGTGTCGGTGCTGCGCGGCATCGATCTGCAGGTCGGGGCTGGAGAGCGGGTCGCGATCGTCGGCGCGTCCGGGTCGGGCAAGAGCACGCTGCTGCACCTGCTCGGCGGCCTCGATGCGGCGAGCGCGGGTGAAGTCACGTTGTGCGGCGAGCGCCTGGCGACGATGGGGCAGACGGCGCTCTCGGCGCTGCGCAACCGCGCCCTGGGGTTCCTGTATCAGTTCCACCACCTGCTGCCGGAGTTCAGCGCGCTCGAGAACGTCGCGATGCCGTGGCTCGTGCGGCGGACGCCGCGTGCCGAAGCCTACGGTCGCGCCGAGGCGGTGCTTGCCTCGGTCGGGCTCGCGCACCGGTTGGGTCATCGCCCCGGCGAACTCTCCGGCGGCGAGCGCCAGCGCGCCGCACTCGCGCGCGC
>JACMMK010000221.1 GCA_014379045.1 Burkholderiales bacterium | reverse complement strand
CGGGTCGCGATGCGACGCTTGGGGCGCACCGCGGCGCGCGCGAGAAGGGCGAGCAAGCGCGCCAGCGCATCGTCGCGGTTCGTCTGCTGGGTGCGAAACCGTTGCGCACTGATCAGGATGCGTTGATCGGCAGTGGCGCGGCTGCCCGCCAACGCGATCGCGCGTGCGCGCACGTCGAGCGGCAGGCCGGAGCGCGTCAGATCGCAACTGAGTTCCACTGCGCTCGACACCTTGTTGACGTTCTGGCCCCCGGGGCCGGACGCGCGTACGAAGCGCACCTCGAGGCTGCCCGGGTCGAGTCCGATGCCCGGTGCGATGACGATCGGATCAGCCATGGCGGCGCGTCAGGAGCGCACGTCAGGCACGCACGTCGGGCGCGAGTTCGCGCTGCAGCGCAGTCAGCTGATCCTTCACCAGCAGCTTGCGCTTCTTCAGGCGGCGCAGCCGCAGCGTGTCGGGAACAGGCGTCTCGACGAGCTGGCCGATCAGGCGCTCGAGATCGCGGTGCTCGCTGGCGAGCGCCTCGATGCGCGCCTGCAGCTGGGTGTGATAGGGGTCGCTCATGGTCATCGATGGCGGGCTCGCCACACGTGCTGTTCCGGACTATAACCGATGCGCCCGAGCAACCGCGAGCGCGCCAGCGCATCGGCCCGCGGCGGCTTGTTTTGCCTGGCGGCTCGCGGCAGCGTCGACCGGACCGCGGGCTTCGGCGCGCCGACGGCGATGGCTTATCATCGCGCATGGATGGAAGGTGCGCGGGCAGCCACCCGACACCACGCCCTTTGTGATGCACGACCGGGAGTTTCCGATGGCGAATACGACCAAGGCGATCCGCATCGATCACGTCGGTGGGCCCGAGGTGATGCGCTGGGAAGAGGTGCCGCTCGGCGCTCCTGCGCCTGATGCCGTGCTTCTGCGTCACCACGCGGTCGGGCTCAACTACATCGATGTCTATCATCGCAACGGCATGTATCCGCAGCCGCTGCCGTGCGGGCTCGGACTGGAAGGCGCTGGCGTCGTCGAGGCAGTCGGTGCCGAGGTCACTGAACTGGCGGTCGGCGATCGCGTCGCCTATGCCGGCGGACCGACCGGTGCCTATGCCGAAGCGCGCTTGATGCCGGCGGCGAAGCTGGTGAAATTGCCCGGCGCGATTTCGTTCGAGCAGGGCGCGGCGATGATGCTGCAGGGCATGACCGCGGAATACCTGTTGAAGCGCACGTTCGCGGTCCAGTCCGGGCAGACGATCCTCTGGCATGCCGCGGCCGGGGGCGTCGGGCTGATCGCATGCCAGTGGGCCAAGGCGCTGGGCGCGACGGTGATCGGCACCGTCGGCTCCGATGAGAAGGCCGAGCTAGCGCGCCGCCACGGCTGCGATCACGTGATCGTGTATTCGCGCGAAAACTTCGTCGAGCGGGTGAAAGAAATCACCGCGGGCCGGGGCGTGCCGGTCGTCTACGACTCGGTCGGCAAGGACACCTGGCCTCAGTCGCTCGACTGTCTGCAGCCACGCGGGATGATGGTGAGCTTCGGCAACGCCTCCGGACCGGTGCCGCCGGTCGACAGCGGCGCGCTCGCCTCGCGCGGGTCGCTGTACTTCACCCGTCCGACCTTGTTCACGTACAACGCGACGCGCGCCGAGCTGGTGGCGAGCGCCAACGATCTGTTCGAGGTCATGACGAACGGGCAGGTGAAGGTCGAGATCAAGCAGCGCTATGCGCTCGCCGATGCCGCCGACGCGCACCGCGATCTCGAGGCGCGGCGGACCACCGGGTCGACCGTGCTGATTCCTTAACCCTGCGTTCACCGATCGATCCGGGAACCAGTGCACGCTCCCGTGCACGGATCAATGAATCCCAATCCAACTGTCGAGGTACTCCGATGATCGAGTCCGGCGCTCACTCGCGCGAACCGTCCGCTTCAACGCACTGGCCAATTTCGTTGCCCCTGCAACTGCGCGTGTCGATGCGCCGGTTCGCCGTTGGCGCAGGCGTGTGCTCGATGCTGTTCGCAGGCAGCGTACTCGCGCATCATGGCTGGAACGAGTATGACGCGAACAAACCGCTGACGCTGTCGGGTGCGGTAATCGATTCCGGATACGACAACCCGCACGGCTTCGTGCGCATGAAGGCCGGCGACCGCACCTGGCGCGTGATCCTCGCACCGCCGTCACGGATGGAAGCGCGCGGGCTGCCGCGTGGCACCCTCAAACCAGGGGTTGCAATATCGGTGGTCGGTTACCCCCACCGCACCGATGCGCAGGAACTGCGTGCCGAGCGCATCACCGTCGAAAGTGGCAGCGCGGTCGAGTTGCGGTGAGCGCCGGCGCGCAGCGCCGACCCATCGGACTTCGGCCGGTGCCCGCCGCGTGTGATTGAACTGCTGCGCGCGTCGTCATGGCTCTACCCGGTAGTACAGATTGCACATATCGTCGGCTTCATCGTGCTGGCGGGTGGGGCGATCCTGTTCGATCTGCGGATGCTCGGCCTGTCGTCGTTGCGCGCCGGGGCGGCCGCGCGTGTCGACCTGCGCGCGCTCGGAATGCACCTGCTGCCGTGGTCGGTGGTCGCTGCGCTGCTGGTCGTGCCGAGCGGGGTGCTGATGTTCGCGGTCGATGCGGAGTCGTTGATCGGCAATCGCGCATTTCTGCTGAAGCTGGTACTGCTCGCCTGCGCGGCCGGCAATGCGATCGCGTTTCATCTCGGCGTCGGACGCCATTGGGCGCGCTGGTCGGCGGCGGAAGGTCCACCGCCCGCCGCGCGCGTGCATGCCGGGGTGTCGATCGGGCTCTGGATATCGATCGTGAGTTGCGGACGGATGATCGCGTATGTGTAACCTGCATCCGTGATGATGAAGGACGCCAAAGCGGGTGCGACATACGGAGGCTTAGCTGTGCCCAGCGCACCCGTGGCTGACGGCATGCGAAACGCCCTGCGACCCGATCGCTTCGGGCGCTGGCTGGGCGTGCGCCGCGCGTTCGGCCTTGCCGCGTTCGCGTGCTTTGCATTGATCGCCTTTGCGCTCTATCTGCAGTACGCGCAACGCGAAGATCCGTGCGCGCTTTGCATCTTCCAGCGCGTTGCGGTGATCGCGATGGGCGTGGTGTTCCTGATCGGGGCCCTGCACGCGCCGCGTCGCCGCGGGGTGCGCGCCTATGCCGCCCTGCTGGTCGTGCTGGGTGGGCTCGGTTCGGCCATTGCCGGGCGTCATGTCTGGTTGCAGAACCTGCCGAAAGACCGCATCCCCGAGTGCGGACCGGGGCTCGAGTTCATGCTGCAGCAGTTTCCGTTTGCCGAGGTGCTGGCGCTGGTGTTGCGCGGGTCGGGTGAGTGCGCGGCTGCAGGATGGCGCTTTCTCGGCCTGACCATCCCGGCGTGGACGCTGCTCTGGTTTCTCGGTTTAAGTGCGCTCGCCGTGGTGGTCGCTGCGCGCGCGCGGCGCTAGGGTTGGGTGCGGCGTTCGGTCCGCGCGCGGCCGCGGGTGCAGGGCCGACCCGTACGAAATCCGGCAGGCGTCCCGAGGCGAGCGCTGCGGTCAGTTGACTGACGCGCGATTCCACGGTATATCGCAGGCTGTTGTTCCTCTCTAAGTCCGAAGTCTGTAGTCCGATCACCGCGTCTTGGTGAGCCGCATCGATCTCACGATCGGGTGGCGATCCAGCGCATGCATTGTGGTTGGTGGCTGTTGAGCCTTGGGATGTGAACAGCGGTTGCGGGTTACCCGCTTTTTATTAATTGATCTCAAGGAATCAAAGTCATGGCAACGGGCGTAGTCAAGTGGTTCAACGAGTCGAAGGGCTTCGGCTTCATCACCCCCGACGGTGGCGGTGAAGATCTGTTCGCGCATTTCAGCGCGATCAACATGCCGGGCTTCAAGACCCTGAAGGACGGTCAGCGCGTGTCCTTCGACGTCGTGCCGGGCAAGAAGGGTCAGCAGGCCGCGAACATCCAGGCCGTCTGATCGCTTCCTGCGAAGCAGAAAAAGGCCGGGTCTCGTACCCGGCTTTTTTTTGTCCGCGCCGCGGTGGTTACGCGGCAGCAGCAAACGTGATCGGCGCTGCGCGGCCGGCACTCGGTTCAGCCACTTCGTCTGGCCCCACGACACCGGGGTCGACGCGATGCAGATCGCCCGGCACCTTGCCCACCCACCAGCGCTCGGCGACCACGCGCAGGAACGCCGACTCGGCATCGACGATATCGCCGTCGGCGCGCGCCAGACCCACCATCATTTCCCACAACTGCTGTCGATCGTCCGGTTCGGTGATGGCGTCGACGACCGGGGCCTGGGCGGTCGTGTTGATGCGCATGCCGAGATCGGCTTCGGCACTGATCGCGTTCAGGTCGACGAAATAGTCGCGCAACACATCGGCAAACACGGCGGGTGAAATACCCAGGCGCGCATACGCGTCGAGCGCGCCGAGCGCCTCGATCTCGGCGTCGTCGATACGATCATCCGCGGCCATCAATGCGGTCAGCAGGCGCGCTTTGGCTTCGGGGCTGTTGTCGACGTAAGGTCTCATCTTTCCTCTGCTTGGGAATGTCACCAGACAACGACAAGGGCGGTGCACGCATCCTGGCTACGATGCGCAGCCAACCACGTCTTCGGCAAACTTTTTTGTTGAGCACGGGACGTGCCCGTCTACCAAGCTGTGGGCGAAGTCACTCTGCGCTGGAGGCGCTTCGGAGCGGTTCATTCTTCGACCCGATGCCCGCACATTAGTTCGCGCGATCGATGCTGCGCCGCGATTTCACCGGCCATTGCGCGGCGCGAACGTCCGTTAGAATGGGACGACCCCCAACGCAGAAGCATCCATGACGAAGCCCACCTCGCCGGCACCGGCCGCGCCTGCGGTCAGCGCTGCCGCGCATAGCTCGAACTTCATTCGAAACATCATCGAAGACGATCTGCGCAGCGGGCGCCACCACGGCCGCGTCGCAACGCGCTTTCCTCCCGAGCCCAACGGTTACCTGCACATCGGGCATGCGAAATCGATCTGCCTGAACTTCGGTATCGCGCGCGACTTCGATGGCGAATGCCACATGCGCTTCGACGATACGAACCCGGCGAAGGAGGAGACCGAGTATGTCGACTCGATCCTCGACTCGGTGCGCTGGATGGGTTTCGACTGGGGCGTGCATCTGTATTTCGCGTCCGATTACTTCGGCCAGCTCTACGCGTACGCCGAGATGCTGGTGGCGCGCGGCGATGCATATGTCGACAGTCTGTCGGCCGACGACATCCGCGCCTATCGCGGCACGCTGACCGAACCCGGCCGCGACAGCCCGCATCGCTCACGGACACCCGAAGAAAACCTCGCGCTGTTCCGGCAGATGAAGGCCGGTGCGTTCGCCGATGGCGCCCATGTGCTGCGGCTGAAGCTCGACATGCGCTCGCCGAACATCAACCTTCGCGACCCCGTGATCTACCGGATCCGTCATCACGCACACCATCGCACCGGCGAGGCCTGGTGCATTTACCCACTCTACGATTACACCCATGCGCTTTCGGATGCGCTCGAGCACATTACGCATTCGGTCTGCACCCTCGAGTTCGAGGATCACCGCCCGCTCTACGACTGGTTCGTGGAGAACCTGCCGGTGCCCTCTCGTCCGCACCAGTACGAGTTCGCGCGCCTCAATCTGACCTACGCCGTGCTGTCGAAGCGCAAGCTGATCGCTCTGGTCGAAGGCGGCCATGTAGACGGCTGGGACGATCCCCGGATGCCGACGCTGGTCGGCGTGCGTCGTCGCGGCTATACCCCCGCGGGGATGCAGCTGTTCTGCGAGCGCATCGGCGTATCGAAGTCGGATTCGTGGATCGACATGAGCGTGCTCGAACAGGCGATCCGCGATGATCTCGAGGCACAGGCGCCCCGGGCCACCGCGGTCCTGGCGCCGCTCAAGCTCGTCATCGACAATCTAGCGCCCGATCACGTCGAAGCGTGCAGCGCGCCGGTGCATCCGCACCATCCCGAAATGGGACGGCGCGAGTTTCCGCTCACGCGCGAGTTGTGGATCGAGCGCGAGGATTTCGAAGAGACGCCGCCGAAGGGCTACTTCCGTCTTTCACCGGGCGCACAGGTGCGCCTGCGCTACGGTTACGTCGTGCGCTGCACCGGCTGCGACAAGGACAGCGACGGTCGCGTGGTCGCGGTCCACTGCGAACTGCTGCCCGAGACGAAGAGCGGCACGCCGGGCTCGGACGCGGTCAAGGTCAAGGGCAACATCCACTGGGTATCGATCGCGCACGCGCTCGCGACCGAAGTGCGTCTGTACGACCGGCTGTTCGCGGTGCCGCATCCGGGCGCCGGCGAGCGCGACTTCAAGCTGGACTTGAACCCGCATTCGAAGACGACCCTGACTGCGTACTGCGAACCCGGCCTCGCGGCGGCCGTGCCGGAACAACGTTTCCAGTTCGAGCGCCACGGCTATTTCGTCGCCGACCTGCGCGATTCCCGACCCGGCGTGCCGGTGTTCAACCGCGCGGTCACTCTGAAGGATTCCTGGACCAAGAACTGAAGTCACCGTCCGCGCGCAGGACGCTGCGTGGCGTCAACGCGGCATTGCCACAGCGCGCGCCGCGGTGAGTTCCCAGACCAGCCAGTCGCCCTTGCGATTGACCGGGGTGCCATCGTCGTTACGCCCCATCATGAGGTCCTGGTGCTCGCTGTCTTCGGTCGAGCGGACGATTGCGCCGGCCTGCGGGGAATACCAGTCGATCTCGACGCGGCGCGTCTCGGTGCGATGCGGTTCGTGATCGCCGAGAAACAGGTCGCGCGTCACCCGCAATGCCCGGAACTCGCCCGCAGGCACCTTGACGTTTTCCCAGCCGCCGACGCGCGTGATCATGATCACCCGGCGCGGGCGGGCGCCATCGCCGTCGCGCGCCAGGACGTCCTGGCGGGCCGTCCGGCCTGGCACGAGGGG
>JACMMK010000220.1 GCA_014379045.1 Burkholderiales bacterium | reverse complement strand
GTCGCGCGCGTGCGCGCGCTTCGGTCGGGCAGCGACAGCCCGCCTGGCTCAGGCGTAGCTGCGCAGTCGCATCGAAAATTCGCGCAACGGTGCGACACCGCTGTGCTCGGCGCGCGCGCACCAGTCCTGGAGCTGTTGCACGAGCTGCTCTTTCGATGCCGATGAGCGCTGCCACAACGCAGCGAGCTCGTGGCGCATCCGGTAGGTGATCTGCAGCGCTTGGCTGTGCTGAAGCACCTGCGACAGCGCCGGCCGGACCGTCTCGGGAACTTCGTGCTCTTCGCGCTGCAACCAGTGCCGCATCGTCGTGAAATCGACGTGCGGGAACTCCGGCGCGCGCAGCTTCAGCTTCTCGAATTCCACCCGCCACGTGGCGTGCATGAGCTTTCCGTAACGCCACAACACATCGTAGCGATGCGCGATCACGGCGTCTAGCGTGTCCATGTCGGCGACCGTCTTCGATGCATCCAGGCGCACCTGCGCGGCGACTTTCTTCACCCGCGCGAGTCCGACCGTCTCGAGTACGCGGATGTAGAACCAGCCGATATCGAATTCGAACCACTTCGACGACAGCTTCGCCGAACTCGCATACGCGTGATGGTTGTTGTGCAGCTCCTCGCCGCCGATCAGGATGCCCCAGGGCACGATGTTGCGGCTCGCATCTTCGGCAGCGAAGTTGCGATAGCCCCAGTAGTGGCCGACGCCGTTGATCACGCCGGCTGCGAATACCGGGATCCACAGCATCTGTACGGCGAACAACGTCAGGCCGATCGGTCCGAACGCAATGACGTCGATGGCGAGCATCGACCACGGACCCAGGCCCGAGAATCGGGAGTACAGGTTGCGCTCGATCCAGTCGTCGGGCGTGCCCAGGCTGAACTTCTCGATCGTCTCGCGGTTCTTCGACTCGGCACGGTAGAGTTCCGTGCCTTCCAGCATCAGCTTGCGGATGCCGAAGATCTGCGGGCTATGCGGGTCGTCGACCGTTTCGCAGCGCGCGTGGTGCTTGCGATGGATCGCCACCCATTCCCGGGTGACCATGCCGGTCGTCAGCCACAGCCAGAAGCGGAAGAAATGCGCCACGAGCGGATGCAGTTCCAGGCCGCGGTGCGCCTGATGGCGGTGCAGATAGATGGTCACCGCAGCGATCGTGATGTGCGTCATCACCAGCGCATAGATTACGTATCCCCACCAAGGGAGATCGAACAAGCCTGAAAGCATCAATGAAGTCCTGGAGTTGGAGCGAAGTCGCTGCGCAGTCTACCGAAAAACCGGGCTCGACCCGAAAACGATTGCAACACCGTTATATCGGTACTAAATCATGGATTCGCAGCCCCGGTCGTCGGTTCGATCGTGCCTTCCGGCACCGCGGCGCTTTCTGGCGGCGGGGTGCCGATTACCCGCACTTCGCGCTGTGGATACGGGATCTGAATACCCTGGTCGCGAAAAGCGTGCCAGATCGACCGGAACAGCTCCGAACGCAGGTTGCCGCGGCCGAATTCGGGATCGTTGATCCATACGCCCAGCTCGAGGTTTATCCCGCTTTCGTCGAACCGCTGCACCATCACCGAAGGCGGGGGCTCGGCCAGCACCCGCGGGTGTTCCTTCGCAATCGATTCGAGCAGCGCGATCGTTGCCTCGAGATCCGAACCGTAGGCGATCTGCAGCGGGACTGCCACCTGCACACGCGGATCGCTGTACGACAGGCTGACCACGGTATTGGTGATGATCGTCTCGTTCGGAATGATCGCCTCGGTGCCATCCAGATTGCGCAGCACCACATAGCGCGCGGTCATCCGGGTGACGATGCCCTCGCGATCGTCGATCTTCACCATGTTGCCGATCGAAATAGAGCGATCGGCAAGGATGATGAAGCCACTGACATAGTTGCTCGCGATCTTCTGCAGGCCGAATCCGAGACCGACGCCGAGGGCGCCGCCGAACACCGAGAGCAACGTGATATCCAGGCCTACCGCCGAGAGGGCGAACAGCACCCCGATCACGATCAGCAGGGCGCGGGTCAGCTTGGCGAAGATCACGCGCAGATTCATGTCGAGCGCCGGGGCGGCCATCAACCGGTTCTCGAGCAGGCGCCCGATCCACAGCACGATCAGCAAGGTGATCACGATCGAGAAGGCGCCGTTCACCAGGAGCAGCAGCGACACCTGGCGCTTGCCGACCGGGAACGTCACGTCGTCGAGGAACTCGATGATCGACGGCAGCAGGTCGGTCAGATACAGCGCGAGTCCGATCCACACCGTCCATCCGATCAGGCGCTCCCAGGCGTCGAGTGCGTCGGACTTGGTGAACGCCGAGCGCAGCAGATAGGCGACGACACGCACGATCGCCATCGCGACCAGCAGGGCTGCCGCCAGACGCAGCAGGCTGGTGGGATTCCAGCGCGCCAGGACGGCCTTGAAGGTCAGCAGGAACACGAGCGCCGAGATCGGAAACAGCGCGCGTTGGATGCCCGCCACGCCAGCCTTCCAGCGACCTTCTATCCCCGCCATCCTGGGTCGCAGCCACAGGTTGATCAACCACGCGAGCGCCAGGCTGACCGCGATCGCCCCGAGTTGCCAGGCGATCTTGACTTCCTGCAGATCGGACGCGAGCGAGGCGATCAGCGACTGCACTTCGTTCACGGCGGGGCTTTGAGCCATCGGACTGACGCGCGCGCGGCGTCGGCGCGATCTCGTATCGAATCGGGGGCCGCGAGGTTAGCACGCGCCTTCGCAGCCGCACGGTTTGAGCGTGAATCGTAGTGCGGCTGGACGTTCGCGAGGAGCGTTGCTGAGCCCGGCGCGGCACGGGCAGCTGCAGTATCAGCGGCGCGGGGCGAGCAAGCGCTCGATCCGCTGTGTCGGGTCGGGGTGCGTCGACAGGTAGCCGAAGGCGCGCTGCACCGAGTCACGCGATCGCGACGATTCAGGCTCAGACGACGGCGGCTCCGCGCTGCGCGCAGGCGACCCTTGCGGAGGCATTGTCTCGGGTTCCGACGCGCGCTTTCCATCGTCGGCGCGGTCGAGCACGCGCAACAGCCCGATCAGCGCCTGCACCGGAATGCCATTTCGCTCGAGCAACGCGCGCGCGTGGTCGTCGGCCTCGATTTCCATTGCGCGCGAGTAATGCAGGTCGATCAG
>JACMMK010000219.1 GCA_014379045.1 Burkholderiales bacterium | reverse complement strand
CTCGGCGACGCTGCGCACGGCGCTCTACACGACCTCGACCGCGGTGTTGCTGGGTGCGGCGGCCTATCTCGCATGGAACACGCGACCGACCGACGACCGGGCCCGGACCGAGGTCGCCGCGCAGCTGCAGGTACTGAAGGAACTCGACGCCCGGTGGGATATGGCGATCGTGACCGCGAAAGACGATCCGCGCCAACTCGAACAGACCGAAGCTAACGTCGTGACGTCGCTCCAGCGCGCGCTCGCGGAGCTGCAGCGGCTGTCGGTGTCGCTGCGCGGGCCGGCGCTGGATACGAACCTGCAAGGCCTCTCCTCGGCGATCGAGGACAAGATCGTGCTCGGCAGCCAGGTACGCGCCCAGGCGCGCGTGCTCGCCGACACGCTCGAGAAGGCGCTCGCCAGTGCCACCGACGCGGCGGCCACATTGCGTACCGAGGCGGCTGCGACGACCGACCCGCGCCGGCGCGAGCGTATCGCGTCGGGAGTTGCAGACCTCGAACACGTGAGTGCAGAGCTCGTTGCCTTCTGGGGTGCTTCCGGGGACGCCCGTCGAGCGACGGTGGCTGCGGCGCTGGCGCGACTGGTGCAGACCCAGAGTCAGGCTCAGACTCAGACGCAGGCGCCGCTCGCGGTGCTACGCAGCAACGCGCAAAGTCTGCTCGACGGCAAGCCGCGCCTGGAATCGACGATCACGCGCTTCGCGCTCTCGCCTGCCGGGCCGCGGCTGAGTGCGCTGACCACGGCATTCTCGGCTGAAGTGCAGACCGGGCTCGAGCGCCAGCAGCTGTTTCGTACCTACCTGCTGTTCTACTCGGCCGCGCTGCTGGTGCTGCTCGCCTGGATCGCCTCGCGCCTGTTCGCCACCTACAAGGTGATCGCAAGCATCAACGCCGCGCTGCAGTCGGCGAACGAGTCACTCGAACAGAAGGTCGATCTGCGCACGCACGAGCTGTCCAGCGCCCTCGCGGACCTCAAGGAATCGGAGGCGCAGCTGATCCAGTCCGAAAAGATGTCCTCGCTCGGGCAGATGGTCGCCGGCATCGCCCATGAGATCAACACCCCGATCGCCTACGTGAAGAACAGTCTCGGAACGGTCGACCATCGCCTGGACGGGCTGACGCGGCTGACCGGCGAATGCGAAGGGCTGCTGGCGATGCTCGAAGCCGGCGACACGCCGGACGCGATGCTCGACCTGCAGCTCGCCCAGTTGTCCGGCGCGGCGCGCGCGCTGGGGGGTGCCTCAGGGGTCGGTGGACTCGGGGCACTGGTCAAGGACGGGCTCTACGGCGTCGAACAGATCGGTCAGATCGTCAATCATCTGCGCGACTTCAGCCGGCTGGACCGTGGCGAGGTGCAGCAGTTCGACCTGCACCAGGGCATCGAAAGCACGCTGCTGCTCGCGCGGCACCTGCTGAAGGGGATCCGCGTCGACAAGCGCTTCGACACCGATGGCACGCTGTTCGGCTCGTCGTCGCAGATGAACCAGGTGCTGCTCAATCTGATCACCAACGCGGCGCAGGCGATCGGGCCCGACGGCGGCGTGATCACGCTCGCGACCTTCGGCGACCGGGACACGCTGGTCGTCGAAATCAGCGACACCGGCTCGGGTATCGCCCCGGAGATCGTGTCGAAGATTTTCGACCCGTTCTTCACGACGAAAGCGGTGGGGCAAGGCACCGGCCTCGGACTGTCGATCTCCTACAAGATCGTCACGCAGCACGGCGGTCGAATCGACGTGCGCTCGCAACCGGGCCGCGGCACGATGTTCCGGCTTAGCCTCCCGCGCTCCGGGGGCACCGTAGTCGGTGTGTCGTCTACTGGATCGACGGGCGCGCGGACCGACCCTGTTCCCGACACGACCGCCCCCGCGACGCCCG
>JACMMK010000218.1 GCA_014379045.1 Burkholderiales bacterium | reverse complement strand
GCTGCCGTCGTCCGGCGCGGCACGGCTTCGCCCGTCACGCGCTTCGTTTCGGAGCGAAGCGATCAACGTCGCCGCGCACCGACTCCGCCGATCATCAGCGCACCCGCAATCAACAACGCTGCCGAACCCGGTGACGGCACGACTGCCACTGCGACGCTACCGCCGTCCGCGATGGCCAGCGCCTCGCCCGAGACCGTCAACATGTCGAAGCGCCACGTGCCCTGCGCAGCGTAGGTCGAGTTGTTGGCCGACGCCTGATAGGCTTCGGTGCCGGGCGCGTGCAGGCTGACCAGCCGAAACGCCATTAGCGGATTGTCGTCGACCCCCTCGATTGCACCCAGGCCGATCGTGCGCTGGATCGACCAGGTGTCGCCTGCGGTCGCCGCCCACGGCGCACCGAAATCGACGAACGAGATGCCGTCGAGCGCGTACTGGAACTGCTGGTGGCGCGCGCTGCTGCCGCTCGGCCGAAAGTCGAAGGCGATGCGTAACGCGCCGAAGCCCGAGGTATCGACGTGCGCCTGCACGCCGGCCGTGCCCGACCCGGCGCCCTGCGCCGGGAACCCCGAGACCTGCCAACCGTAGTTCGGCGGATTGCCGCGCACCGGATCGGACGATCCCCCGCTGACCGCGGCGCTACCGAAGCCGACGCCGGTGACCCCGATCGGTCGCAGCGTTCCGCTGCCCGTCGAGGGCAGCAGCGTTCCGGTCAGCGGGCCGTTGAAATTCCACTGGGCAATCACTTCGGCCCGCGTAATGGAAGCACCGGCGCAAAGCGCGATCGCGACCGCCGCCATGCCGAGCTCGAAGCTCCGGGTGCGGGCGTCGCACCGGATGTTCGTTGGACTCGGCTGCAGCAAAGCGTAGCGGTTTGGGACAGAGCGGGAACGGCGCGAGTCGGTCATCGGTAACTCTCCTTGGGCGAGTAGCGGGCGGGCGATGGGTGCCGGGTACCACCAGTGCTCCGCGACTTCCGGGCGGACAACCACCGAGCGTCGCGCTGCGCCTGGCGACCGACCGGAGGAGGTTGCCGGTGCCATGCTGCGCGATGTTCGGCCGGAAGCGACTGGGGGCACCCGACAGACGCGACGTTACGCAGGCGCGCCGCGCGGGTCGCGCCCGAGTACGCGACCCTCGACTCGAAACATTCCAGTTCGGCGGGCGCCCGATCGATCAGTGCGAGCGGCGCGAACCTGGCCTGCGCGCGTTACGGCGCGCTACGGCTCGCGACCACCGGTCGAGTCCGGGGAGGCGGTTGCGCTCGGCGGTGCGTCCTGCGCGCTGGCCTGCGTCACCTGCGCATCGCGCTCACGCAACCCGGCGAGTTTGTCGCCGATGCTCGCTTCGAGCCCATGACGCGTCGGTGTGTAGAAGCGGCGCCCCACGAGCGCATCGGGCAGATACTGTTCGCCCGCCGCATACCCGTCGGCTTCGTCGTGCGCATAGCGATAGTCGGCGCCGTAGCCGAGCGACTTCATCATCCGCGTCGGCGCGTTGCGCAGATGCATCGGCACCGGGTGCGTCTGATCCTGTACGACCAGCGCGCGTACCTCGCTGTAGGCACGATAGGCGGCGTTGCTCTTCGGCGCACACGCGAGATAGACGACCGCGTTGGAGAGTGCGAGCTCCCCCTCGGGCGAGCCGAGTCGCTCGTAGGTCTCGGCCGCATCGAGCGTCACCCGCCACGCCCGCGGATCGGCGAGCCCGATGTCCTCGATCGCCATGCGCACGATCCGGCGCGCGAGATAGCGCGGATCGGCACCGCCGTCGAGCATGCGCGCGAGCCAGTACAGCGCGGCATCGGGCGAGGACCCGCGCACCGACTTGTGCAATGCCGAGATCTGGTCGTAGAACTGCTCACCGCCCTTGTCGAAGCGGCGCACGCTCTGCGCGAGTGCGCCCTGCGCGAACGCGCGATCGATCGCGGCGGCCTGCTGCTGGCGCGCCACCGCGATCACCTGATCGACGAGATTGATCAAGCGCCGCGCGTCGCCGTCGGCATTGCCGATCAGCAGCGCACGTGCGTCCGCGGC
>JACMMK010000217.1 GCA_014379045.1 Burkholderiales bacterium | reverse complement strand
CGATGGGCACGTTGTGGACGACGGTGCCGCCATCGATCAAGGTCACGCTGACCGGACGGCTGCAGCCCGGCGTGTCCTGCCGCGATGCGGGCTTCCGACTGACCCATGCACTGCTGCACTGGCCAGGCGCGATCGACATCGACTATCGCTACCTCGAACTCGCCGGTGACGGCCTCGAGGCGCTCGACGTGCACGAGCGGGTGGCGCTCTGCAATTCGCCGACCGAAGCCGGCGTCGCGGGCGTGTTCGTGCCGCCATCGCAACGCGTGCTCGAATGGTGCCGCGCACGTGCATCCGCACCCTTCGAACCGGTGTACAGCGATCGCGATGCGACCTATGAAGCGCAGTTCAGCTTCGACCTTTCGACGCTGGAACCGCAGGTCGCCCTGCCCGGCAGCCCGTCGAATGCGGCCGACTTGTCGAGCGTCATCGGCCTGCCGGTACAGCACGCCTACCTCGGCTCCTGTGGCTCCGGCATGTACGAAGATTTCGAGAGTGCCGCGCACATCCTGAAGGGCCGGAAGGTGGCCGACGGCACCCGGCTATTCGTCGTGCCGGGCACGGTGCAATGCGCACGACGGATGGCAGACACCGGCCTGACCGCCGTGTTCATCGAAGCCGGCGCACTGGTGCTGCCGGCCGGCTGCGGACCCTGCGCGGGCGGCAACATGGGCTTGATGGATTCGGGCGAGGTGTCGATCTCGACCGCCGCGACCAACCACGCCGGACGCATGGGGCCGAAGGATTCGAAGTGCTACCTCGGCAGCCCGGCCACGGTCGCCGCCTCCGCGGTGGCCGGCGCGATCGCAGATCCGCGCGGGTTCCTCGATGCCCCGCCCACTGCATCGGCCGCGCGCATCGTGCAAGCCGCAGGAACACCGTGAACTGGCACTACCGCGGCACCTGCCACCGGTTCGGCGACGATGTCGAGCACGATGCGCAGATGATCTCGTTCGACTACGTGATCCGCCGGGTGATGGATCCGGAGGTGCTGATCCCGCACCTGTTCGAGACCACCCGCCCGGACTTCCACCAGCGCGCAAAACCCGGCGACCTCGTCGTCGCGGGCCGCAATTTCGGCAAGGGCAAAGCGCACATCCAGGCCTATGTCGCGATGAAGGCGATGGGCTTGGCGCTCGCCTGCGAATCGATGCCCTACAACACCTACCGGGCGCTGATCAGCCTGGGTTTCACCTTGATGACCGGCTGCATCGGCATTACTGCGCTGGTCGACGACGGCGACGAGATCGAGATCGATTTCCGCAGCGGCGAGTTCTTCAACCATGCGCGTGGCCACGCACAGGCGTTCACGCCGCTGCCGGCGCGCGCGCTCGAGATCATCCGCCAGGGCGGCACGCAGGGGGTGTTGCGCGCGTGGTGGGCGGCGGAACAGGCGGGACGACACGGATAGCGGTCCAGCGGGGCTCGCGCACTGCACCCCGCCATGTACCGGCTCATCACTCCGGTACGCTGTCGATGGCTGGTATGGCATCTTGATGCCTGGACAGACGCCGACGACCATCATCTCGCGCTTTGCTGCGAACCTGCATCGTGTGCTGCAGGACAACGAAGTGAAGCAGCGGCTGGCGGCGCAGGGTATCGACACCACACTCAGTACGCCTGAGCAATTGCGCAAAGTGATTGTGGTGGAACTCGTGCAGTGGGCGAAGGTGGTGCGCGACGCGGGGGGTGCAGCCCGAGAGACGGGCTCGGTGTTAACCACCTGCAGATGTGGACCAGGGGCCTGCTCGCCCGGCTACTCAACCTGCAGCTTCAACTGCTTCGCGAGCGTGCGCCACCGGTCGCCTTCGGCCTTCATGAAACGGGCGAGTTCGGCGGGCGTGCTGTGCGAAGGCTCCGAGCCGACCCGGCTCAGCATCTTCGAGAGTTCGGGATCGGCGAGCGTCGTGCCGAAGGACTTGTTGAGCGTGTCGATCACGTGCTTCGGCGACTTCGCCGGCAAGAAGATGCCGTACCACGTCAAGTACTCGAAGCCCGGTACGCCGGCCTCGGCGACGGTCGGCACCTCGGGCGCGGCCGGCGAGCGCTGGGGGCT
>JACMMK010000023.1 GCA_014379045.1 Burkholderiales bacterium | reverse complement strand
TCGTCGCAAACACCTGGCTCGAAGGCAGCTACACCGAGCACTATCCCCACCTCGCGCGCAACGCCGAAGGGATGCGGCGACTGTTCCGGCAATTTTCGTTTCCCGGGGGCATCGGCAGCCATGCGACACCGGAAGTTCCCGGCTCGATCCATGAAGGCGGCGAGCTCGGCTATGCGTTGTCGCACGCGTTCGGCGCCGCGTTCGACAATCCCGAGCTGATCGTCGCCTGCGTGATCGGCGACGGCGAGGCCGAGACCGGGCCGCTCGCCGCCGCCTGGCATTCGAACAAGTTTCTCAACGCGGCGGCCGACGGGGCCGTGCTGCCGATCCTGCATCTGAACGGTTACAAGATCGCCAATCCGACGCTGCTCGCGCGCATTCCACGCGCCGAGCTGGAAAGCCTGCTGGTCGGTTACGGCTACGAGCCGTGGTTCGTCGAGGGCAGCGACCCGCAGCCGATGCACGCCGCCATGGCGTCGACGCTCGATGCGGTGATCGATCGGATTCGTACGATCCAGGCGAACGCGCGCGCGACACCCGGTGCGCCCCGGCCCCGCTGGCCGATGATCGTGCTGCGCAGCCCGAAAGGCTGGACCGGTCCGCAGCAGATCGACGGTCTGAAGGTCGAAGACCACTGGCGTTCGCACCAGGTGCCGTTTGCCGATCCGGGTTCCAACCCCGAGCACCTCGCATTGCTCGAGCGCTGGCTGCTCAGCTACAAACCCGCCGAACTGTTCGATGCCGACGGCGGCCCGCGCGCCGAACTGGCTGCGCTCGCGCCGAGCCCCGCGCGCCGGATGGGGTCGAATCCACACGCGAACGGCGGTCGATTGCTGCGCGATCTCGAGCTGCCCGATTTCCGCGCGCACGCGGTGGCGGTACCCGCACCCGGCGCCGCGTTCGCCGAGGCGACGCGTGCGATGGGCAGGTTCCTGCGCGACGTGATGCGATTGAATGAGGAAGCCGCGAATTTCCGCGTATTCGGTCCGGACGAAACCGCATCGAATCGCCTCGATGCGTTGTTCGAGGTCACCGGGCGCACCTGGGTCGCCGAGACGTTACCCGAGGATGTCCACCTCGCTTACGACGGGCGGGTGATGGAAATCCTTTCCGAGCATACCTGTCAGGGCTGGCTCGAGGGCTATCTGCTTACCGGGCGGCATGGCGTGTTCTCGTGCTACGAGGCGTTCATCCACATCGTCGATTCGATGTTCAACCAGCATGCCAAATGGTTGAAGGTGTGCGGTGAAGTGGCCTGGCGCAGGCCGATCGCTTCGCTCAACATCCTGCTGACCTCGCATGTCTGGCAGCAGGATCACAACGGGTTTTCGCATCAGGATCCCGGGTTCATCGACCACGTCCTCAACAAGAAGGCGAGCATGATCCGCGTCTATCTGCCGCCGGATGCGAACACCTTGCTGCATGTGACCGACCGCTGCCTGCGTTCACGCAATCGGGTCAACGTGATCGTCTCCGGCAAGCAGAAACAAGCGCAGTGGCTCGACATGGACGCGGCGATCCGACACTGCTCGGCAGGCATCGGCATCTGGGCATGGGCGAGCAACGATCTGGGCGGTGCGCCCGATGTGGTGCTGGCCTGCGCGGGCGACGTGCCGACGCTGGAGACGCTCGCCGCGGTCGACCTCCTGCGCACGCACCTGCCCGAACTCAAGGTGCGCGTGATCAACGTCGTCGACCTGATGACGCTGCAGGACAGCCGCGAGCATCCCGACGGGCTCACCGCGCAGGCCTTCGACGCGCTGTTCACGACCGATCGGCCGATCGTGTTCGCGTACCACGGGTACCCCTGGCTGATTCACCGGCTCACCTACCGGCGCACCAATCACCACAACCTGCACGTGCGCGGCTACAAGGAAGAGGGCACGACGACGACGCCGTTCGACATGGTGGTGCGCAACGACCTCGACCGCTTCCACCTGGTCTGCGACGTGATCGACCGGGTGCCGTCGCTGGGCTATCGCGCCGCGTACCTGCGCCAGCATGTGCGCGACCGGCTCGCCGATCACCACGCGTACATCCGTCGGCATGGGCAGGACATGCCGGAGATTCAACAATGGCGGTGGGCAGCCGCGTAGACCGCTGCCCGCGACGCGAGGCACGGCGACGCTTCCGACGGGACGAACGACACGTCGACGCTTCAGCCGACGCGCGGTCGATGGCGGTGAATTACTCCAGCTTGATGCCTGCCTGCTTCACGACCTCGCCCCACTTGGCGACTTCGCGCTTCATCCAGGCGGACAATTGGTCGGGCGTCATCGTCGACACCTCCGCACCCTGGCGTGTGAGGTTCTCGCGCATCTCCGCGCCGTTCAGGATCTTGCCGATCTCCACGTTGAGACGGTCCAGCGCGGGGCGCGGGGTCGCCGCGGGCGCGAGGATACCCTGCCAGGAGCCCGTCTCGAAATCCTTCACCCCTGCCTCGGCGACCGTCGGCACATCGGGTAGCGTCGGGTAGCGCTTGGAGCCCGAGACCGCAAGCAGACGAACACGGTCCCCCTTCACGTACGGATACGTGGCCAGCATGCCATTGAACGTGACATCGGCATGACCGCCGGCCAGATCGATCAGCGCGGCCGCGCCACCCTTGTACGGGATGTAGGCCCACTTGAGACCCAGTGCCTGTGCGAAGGCGACCCCGGCGAGGTGCGGCGGCCCACCCAGTCCTGAAGTGGCGAAGTTGAGTCGCCCGGGCTGCGCACGCACGAGCGCGATCAACTCCTTGACCGACCGCGCCGGCACCGACGGATGCACGACGAGGAGGTGCGGCGAGTAGGCGACCATCGTCACCCCGGTCAGGTCGCGGACCGGGTCGTACGATGTCTTGTAGACGGCCGGGTTGATCGCGATCGCGCCCAGGTCCGCGAGCAGCAGCGTCTGGCCATCGGCCGTCGCCCGCGCGACGAACTCGGCGCCGACGTTGCCGTTGGCGCCCGGCCGGTTCTCGACCAGAACCGGTTGACCCAACACCTCGGCGAGGCGCGACGAAATAAGTCGCCCGAGGATGTCGGACGTCCCGCCGGCGGCGAACGGCACGATGATGCGCACCGGGCCGGTGGGGAAGGACTGTGCGACGGCGCTGCTGCTCGCCAGCATCAGTGCCACCGACGCCATGGCGAACGCGATCGGATTGCGACCGGAATGGTGCATTTGAGGCCTCCTCTTCGGCTGCGCTGCAATTGTGATTGTCGTAGGCGAAGCCCTTGCTCGAGGCTGCGCAGGACGGAGCCTACACCTGCCCGGCGCCGACCTCGGCATGCGACCATCGGACTCGATGCCACCCGACATTCAAGGTGATCCGATGCCCACTCCGGCGAAGTCCACCCGCGCGACGATCATCCCCTGTCTTCGCTATCGTGATGCCCCCGCGGCGATCGACTGGCTGTGCGCGTCGTTCGGTTTCGAGAAACAGGCAGTGCACGCGAACCCCGACGGCACGATCGCGCATGCCCAGCTCACGTTCGGCAACGGCATGATCATGCTCGGCTCGGTGGCTGCCAACGACGCGGCAGGCGAGGCGGCGTGGGGAAACCTGATCCGGCAACCCGATGAGATCGGTGGCGCAGAGACGCAGAGCGCGTATCTGATCGTCACCGATGCCGACGCGATCTACGCGCGGGCGAAAGCCGCCGGTGCCGCGATCGTGCTCGACATACGCGACGAAGACTATGGTGGTCGCGGCTTCTCATGTCGCGATATCGAAGGCCATCTCTGGAACTTCGGTACCTACGATCCCTGGTAGCGCCGAGCGTCGTCGGTGGGGGCGCAGCGAGGCAGATCACACGCGAGCGACTGCAACGCCTCGCGCGTGTTCACTCCTGACGGGCGTTCGCAGTCAAGCGCTCACCCAGCGCCGCTGCAGCGTTTACTCGATCGCGAGCTTCGCCGCGGTGATGGCAAGCTTGAACCGGTCCCACTCTTCGCGGATCAGTTTCGCGAACTCTTCGGGCGTGCTCCATACCGGATCGGCGCCGGCACGGACCATCTGCTCCTGGGTGTCGAGCTGCTTCATCACCTGCACGATCGCCGCATGCAGGCGCTCGGTGATCGGCCGCGGGGTGCCGCGCGGCACCAGCACGCCGACCCAGCCGGTGGACTGGAAGCCGGGTAGCGCCGATTCACCGAGCGTGGGGGAATCGGGCAACTGGGCACTGCGTTTGACGCCCGCCGTGCCGAGCGCGCGCAGTTGTCCCGAACGGATGAAAGTCAGCGTGGCGGCGAGCGGGGTGATCGTGAACTGCGCTTCATTGGACACGGTGGCGGCCACCGATGCGCCACCGCCCTTGTACGGCACGTGCACGGCGTCGGTGCCGCTCGCGAGCATGAACTGCACGCCGGCCAGATGGCTCTGCGAGCCGGCACCCGCGGAGGCCATGTTGTACTTGCCCGGCGACGCCTTGAGCAACGCGATCAGCTCCTTCGCGCTCTTCGCCGGCAACGACGGATGGACCACGACCACATTCTGCGTGACGCCGAACAGCGAGACCGGTGTCAGATCCTTGAACGGGTCGAACGACAGCTTCTTCTGCAATTGCGGCGCGATCACCTGGGTCGCCGTGGCCGTGCCGAGAATCGTATAGCCGTCGGGGACCGCGCGCGCCGCGATCTCGAGGCCGATCAGACCCCCGGCACCCGGGCGGTTGTCGACGACGATCTGCTGGCCGAGCACTTCGCCCAGTTTGACCGCGAGTACCCGGCTCAAGGTGTCGTTCGACGCGCCTGCGCCCTGCGGCACGATCATGCGTATCGGTCGCTGTGGCCAGCTTTGCGCGCCCGCGGGCGGGACGAGCGCGAGCGCGCTCGCCAGCGTCACGAGCAGCAGCGGGGTGCGTTGCATTACACGTCGGTCGATCTTCATGCTCCTCCTGCTGTGTTACTTGCATCGCGAGTGAAGCGTGGGTGTCAGCTTCTTCTCCGATGATTCTCCCATGCATTGGATGATGAAACGTGCAGCCGCCGGCAGGGTGACCACTGGCCCGGGACCGCAGGGCATCAGCCCCTCACTGTACGCGTCGCAATGACCCGGTTCGCACCTGCCGGCGAAGGGCCGCGGATGACGACGCCGGTGTTTTCACCCCGCCGCAATGGCCCGCTCCGCCCACCTTGCATACGTCCCGGTCTCGATCATCAACGCTCGCACCACGGTGCGCAGCGCATGCAGCTCTGCCTCGGTGGGTGGTGCCGTCTGCGGCGTAGCGGCCGTGTCGCCGAGATCGAAGCCGGTGCTCTCGCGCACCTGGTCGATGCTATGCCCCGGGTGTACCGACTCGAGCCGTAGCTGCGCCTCGTCCGCCGCGAAGCGCAGCGTCGCCTTCGGGGTCACCACCTTGCTCGGACCGCCGAGTCGCAGCACGTCCGGTGGCGTGCTTCCCGCCGCGGACACGAAGTCGACCTGCTCGACCAGTGATCGGCGCGTGTGCTCGGTGCGGAACAACACCGTTCGACGCGCACAGTAATAGATCATTCCGCCGCCGTAGCCGCCGGGGAAGCGTAGCGTCGGGTGCTCGGGGTCGCTGCCGATCTGATGCAGGTTGTAGTTGCCGTGGCGGTCGATCTGCACGCCGCTGACGAAGAACAGTCCAAGTTCACCGCGCTGGGCAAGAAAGTGGAACTGCCGCGACGACTGGAACGGTCGGAACACGGTGTTGAGGATGATCAGATCGGCATCCGGTGCGTGCGTGTGCTTGGCCAGCAACAGGCCGGCCGCCGGGATCTGCGACAGCGCACCGCAGGCCGACACCTCGCCGTCATGCACCTCGCGGGAGAGCAGGATCGCCATCAGTTCGTCGTCGCTGTAGCCGCGGCTGCCGTTCATCGCTTGCCGCTGCCGGCCGCAGCCACCCGAATCGCCTCGGGCACGACGCGCGCGACGTACGCGTCGTGGTCGGCGACCGAGAACACGTGCTCGTCCAGCCAGGTGGCGAAGGTCGCATCGCCCTGCGCGGCGGCGACATAGGCGCGCATCGCGTCGTGGTCGACCGGGTAGCGCCCGGTGAGTCCCCCCGGGTGGGCGCCCAGCGGTGCATGCACCACGCTGTCGACCAGGATCGACGGCAGGAAGGCGCCGACCGACTCTTTCTCGACCAGCCGGTCGACGATCTCCTCGGCGGTCACGATCACCTGCGCCGAGGCCTCGGCCAGGATCACTGTCTCGGCCGCATAGCCGCACGACACGTTGCCCTGGCGATCAGCCTTGTGGGCGTGGAACACCGCGATATCCGGTCGCATCGCGCGCGCGACCACCGTCTGCGTGCTGCCGCCGAACGGGTCGGGCGCGATCACCATGTCGTCGCGGCGCGCGAGCAGGTCGGTGCCGACCAGTCCAAGCACCGGCACGTACGGAACACCCATAGACCCAGCCTGGGCCTGCGAGAACAGCACCCCTCACGTGTTGTCGAGCGCCCTCACGCGGGCCTCGATCACGTGGCGCGCAAAGTTCGGGCCGGTACGCGCGAATTCGCCCATCGTGACGCTGCAGGTGTCCACCGCGGCGACCGCGCCGGCACCGACCAGGAAGTCGATGTTCAGATCGCCGCCGACCACGCCGATCACGCGCAGCCTGCGCACCTTCTGCCGCACCAGTTCGCGCAGGAATGCCATCGGCGGGCGCTCGAGATTCGCGCTCATCACCAGGCTCGCGCCGGATTTCACCCGCGCAGCCGCGACCTGCATCGATTCAAGCTTTTCGCGCATTGACTGTTCTCCTCAAGCGGAACGATAGCGCGACTTCGCGTTCGACGGGCCTTGGGGTTGCGCGCCTGCGGTCAGGGCAACCCGCTTGCCGTCGACTCACTGCGCCACCGCGTCGATCGCACGCGCGACGGCATCGCCCATCGCCTGTGTGCTGGCGCTGCCGCCGAGATCGGGCGTGAGCGCGCGCGCCTGCGCGATCACCTGCGTCATCGCGCGTTCGATCGCCGCGGCGGCGAGGGCCGCCTTCGGCTCGCCGCGTCGAT
>JACMMK010000216.1 GCA_014379045.1 Burkholderiales bacterium | reverse complement strand
TGGTCAGGATCAGCCCATTGCTGTCGATGACCACCCCGGTGCCTTCGCGGTCGGGACCGAGCAACTCCATCGAGGTCGCGTCGCGCAAAGCCTGCATCCGGATCCGCACGACCGCGCCGACGGCCTCGCGCAGACGCTGGTTCGCCTCCGGCGAGGCCCTGCGCCCCGCGCCTTCGGTGCCCTGAGGGCTCGGGGTTTGCGCAGGCTCTCCCTGGGCGAGCGCCTGGGTGCAGCCAATCCCGGCGATCGACACGAACAGCAGGGTCGCTAGACCGGCGAACGCGGCGCGGCCCGAACGCGCGAAGCGCTGCAGCCCGAGCGTGGCAACCGCCTGAACTTCACGCACGGCGACGCGGGGGCGGGGGACGATATCGATGGTGGTAATGACGCTGGTCATGGTGACGATCCCCGGTGCGCCGAAGGCGCGCTAATCAGCGAGTGGTCATCTCGACGAAGCAAGAAACGCTCCGTTGGTCGTCCGACTTGAAACTCGAGCTAACACATTCTGGCACGGCGCCCCTCCCCGGCGCGCCACCCAAAGCGTGTCCACAACATGCGTTCACCGACATTCCCGCGCGGCGACCTCAGGCGAGCATGTTGGCCCAGATGTTCTGCGCCCACTGCAGTGCATACGTGCCTTCGAGCGCGCTCGGCGCGGCTGACACGCCGCCGCTACCCGGTACGGTCAACATCGTACGCTTGCCGGCGTCGTAGCGATGTACCGACGACACGCGAATCGTGTCGAGCTCGGTGAGGAAGCTGTAACAGGTATTGATCAGTACCGGTGCGGCATACGGCGCCTGTCCACGCATCAGTTCGACGACCGCGGCGGCGCAGACCTTTGCATGCTGATTCGCCATGTGCCCCGACTTCGGCATCGCCGGGGCCGCGAGAATCGCATCGCCAAGAACGTGCACGCCCTTCACCCGCGTCGATTCGTAGGTGACGAAATCGACCTCGCACCAGCGTGCGTTGGTGGTGATGAGTCCGGTGGTCTCCGCGATGCGCGCGGCCTTCTGCGGCGGAATGACATTGAGGACGTCGGCCTTGACGGTATCGAACTCGAGCCGCGCACTGCGCGTCGCCAGGTCGACGTCGAGCAGGCGGCTGTTCGGCCGATGCTCGATCATGCCCGGGTAGTAGTTCTTCCAGGCCGCGGCGAACAGCGCAGGCTTCGAGGTGATCGCATCGTTCGAATCGAGGATCAGGATCTTCGACTTGCGCTTCGTGTTCCACAGATACCAGGCGATCTGGCTCGCGCGCTCATACGGGCCGGGCGGACACCGATACGGCGCCAGCGGCACATGCAGCACGACGACGCCGCCATCGGGCATCGCCTCGAGCTGGCGGCGCAACAACAACGTCTGCGGGCCGGCATGCCACGCGTGGGGGACGACCTGAGTCGCCGCTGCCGGATCCTTCGCCATGCCGGGAATTTCGTTCCAGGTGAAATCGACGCCGGGCGACACGATGACCCGGTCGTAGCGAAGCGGGCCGCCGCGCGCGAGCGTGACCGTCTTGCGCTCGGCGTCGATGCCGAGCACCTCGTCGCGCACGATCTTGACACCGCGCGCCTGCGCGAGCGTGTCGTATGGGCGGGTGAGTTCGGCGATCTGCATCGTGCCTGCAAGCAGGCGATTGGAGAGCGGGCACGACACGAATGCACTCGCGCGCTCGATGAGCACGACTTCGATCTCGGGCGCGAACTGACGCAGATGGTTTGCGGCAGTCAGTCCGCCGTAGCCTCCGCCGACGACCACCACGCGTCCACCCGCCGGCGGCAGGGTGTCGATCGTGGCGCACCCTGCGGCGGCGAGCGTCGCCGCCGCGCTACCCGCCTTCAGCAACCGGCGTCGAGTGATCATGTGCAGTGTCCTTGCTTGGACTTCGGGCACCCGCTTCGGCGTCGAGCCAACGCGGTGTGTGCCATGGGATACGCTTCGTTACTGCGCCTGCGATGGTAGGCCCGCGGCCCTCAGCGACTCGGCGCGCTCTTGATCGCCGCGAAGTGCGCTGCGAGCGCATCGATCTCTGGATCGGTGAAACCCTTCGACAGTTGATGCATCACGGTGGCCTGGCGTTTGCCGTCACGGAAGTCGCGCATCTGCTGGGCGAGGTAGGCCCGATCGCGGCCGGCGAGTGTCGGCATGCCACCGAGGCTGACGCCGTCGGTACCATGACAACTCGTGCAGGTGAACGCCAGTTGGCGCCCGAGCGCAGCGTCCTGCGCATGCGTCGCTGACACTGCCACCATGCAGCCGAGCGCCACGCCGGCGAGGCGTGCACCGTAATGAATTGCATCACGCATCCCGGCGCGACGCTGCTCGCGACGCGTGGACGCCACGGTACGCGGCGCAGGCGCGGGAACGAAGCTCGACTCGATGTCGAGACATGGTTGTCGCATGACCCCTCCCCCGAAAGCGTGTGACGATACCGCTTCAGCGGCGCGAGCGGAACGAATGCCCGCGTCCAAGCAAATGCGCGGATCGAATAACCCGTTCGATCCGGCTGCACGCCGACACGTCAGGACGGCTGGCACGCTCCGCCTCGGTATGACCGCAACCGAAGCGACGGCGTCCGAGGCGACGGGCAAGACCCGTTACGCCTCGAATGCCGCCCTTCGCGATCACCCCACCGCAGTCGGTTCCGCCTGTTCGTCGAACTCGAGCGTGACCTTCTCGTCTTTGTCGATACCGACGGTCACCTTGCCCCCGTCGACGAGCCGCCCGAACAGCAACTCTTCGGCAAGCGCCTTGCGGATCGTGTCCTGGATCAGCCGGGCCATCGGCCGCGCGCCCATCAGCGGATCGAACCCCTTCGCCGCGAGATGATCTTTCAGCGCCTGCGTGAAGCTGATGTCGACCTTCTTCTCGGCGAGTTGGCCTTCGAGTTGCATCAGGAACTTGTCGACCACCTTCAGGATGACTTCCTCGCTCAGCGCGGCAAACGAGATGATCGCGTCGAGGCGGTTGCGGAACTCGGGCGTGAACAGGCGCTTGATGTCGATCATCTCGTCGCCGCTCTGCTTGCTGTTGGTGAAACCCATCGACGACTTGTTGAGCGCTTCGGCGCCCGCGTTGGTGGTCATCACCAGCACCACGTTGCGGAAGTCGGCCTTGCGGCCGTTATTGTCGGTAAGCGTCGCGTGGTCCATCACCTGAAGGAGAATGTTGTAGATGTCCGGGTGCGCCTTCTCGATCTCATCAAGCACCAGCACCGC
>JACMMK010000215.1 GCA_014379045.1 Burkholderiales bacterium | reverse complement strand
GGCAACGCACGCTTCGCGCTGAACCCGGTCACCCGCTCCGACAACGCGGCTACACCGGGCAACGCGTCGCGCAGGTTCATCAGCCACGACAACCGCGCCGCCCACGGCGCATAGCGCGGCAGGTAGGCGACCAGTTTGTCGCGCAGCGCGAGGCCGTGCTTCTTCCGGTAGTGGTGCAGGAACTCGACCTTCATCTTCGCCATGTCCACACCGGTCGGACACTCGCGCCGGCAGCCCTTGCACGACACGCACAGTTCCATCGTGCGGTACATGTCCTCGGAGGTGAACGCGTCGGGCCCGAGCTGCCCGGACAGTGCGAGCCGCAACGTGTTCGCGCGGCCCCGGGTCAGATGCTGCTCGTCGCCGGTCGCACGATACGACGGGCACATCGTGCCGGCATCGAACTTGCGGCAATGGCCGTTGTTGTTGCAGCCCTCGACCGCCTTGGCAAAGCCGTCGCTGCGCGCCGATGGCGCATCGGGCGACTCGGTCGACCCGCTCCAGTCGAGCGCAGTGTCGATCGGTGCGACCGCGTAGCCGGGCTTGAAGCGGAACAGCGTGCGATCGTCCTGCTGCGGCGGGCGCACGATCTTGCCCGGGTTCAACAGTCCCTTCGGGTCGAACAGGTCTTTCACTTCCTCGAAGGCACGCGTGAGCTTCGCGCCGTAGAACGGTTCGATCCACTGCGAGCGCACCAGCCCGTCGCCGTGCTCGCCGGAATACGCACCCTTGTATTCGCGCACCAGGTCGGACGCCGCCTCCGCAATCGCGCGCATCTGCGTTGCACCCTCGCGCCGCATGTCGAGGATCGGCCGCACATGCAGGCAGCCGACCGAGGCATGCGCATACCAGGTGCCGCGCGTGCCGTTGCGATGGAACACTTCGGTCAGGCGCGAGGTGTACTCGGCGAGATGCTCGAGCGGCACTGCGCAATCCTCGATGAACGACACCGGCTTGCCGTCGCCCTTCATCGACATCATGATGTTGAGCCCCGCCTTGCGCACTTCCCAGATGTCCTTTTGCAACTTCGCATCGGGCACTTCGACGACGCCGCCGGGCAGCCCGATGTCGGCCATCACCTCCGACAGCGCCTTCAACCGGCGCAGGTTCTCCGTCTGGTTCTCGGGCGACCCGTCGCCGGCGAACTCGACCAGCAGGATCGCATCGGGCTCGCCGACCAGGAAGCGATCGACGGTGGCGCGGAAGGCCGGGTTCGAACGCGCGAGTTCGATCATCGTCCGATCGACCGCTTCGACCGCGACCGGGCCGAGCTTGACGATGTGCTGCGCGGCGTCCATCGCCTGGCGAAATGTCGGGAAGTGACACACGCCGAGCGTCTTGTGCGCGGGCAACGGCGACAGCTTCAGCTTCACGCGGCGCGAGAACGCGAGCGTGCCCTCGGAGCCCACCAGCAGGTGCGCCATGTTGAAGCCCGGCTGCGTCAATCGGTTGAGGTTGTAGCCGGCGACATTGCGCAACACGCTCGGGTAACGGTGCTCGATCTCTTCGAGTTCACGCCGCACGATCGCCTGTACCCGGTCGACGAGGTCGCGATACACCGGATGCGCCGGCGCCGCGTCGTCGAACACGAACACGTCGCCGGCAGTCGTGATCGCCTCGACCGCAAGCACGTTGTCGACCATGTTGCCGTAGTGGATCGAGCGCGATCCGCAGCTGTTGTTGCCGGTCATGCCGCCGATCGTCGCCTGTGCACTGGTCGACACGTCGACCGGATACCAGAGCCCGTGCGGCTTCAGCCAGGCGTTCAGATGATCGAGCACGATCCCCGGCTGCACCCACACCGTGCGCGCGTCGCGGTCGAACTCGAGCACCTGGTTCAGATGGCGCGACAGGTCGATCACCAGCGCCGCGCCGACGGTCTGTCCGCATTGCGAGGTGCCGCCGCCGCGCGGCATCACCGGGATGCCCTCGTCGAGCGCGATCCGGAACGCGGTCTCGGCATCGCGGTCGGTCTTCGGAATCACCACGCCGACCGGGTCGACCTGGTAGATCGAGGCGTCGGTCGAGTAACGCCCACGCGAGAAGCGGTCGAACAGCACGTCGCCTTCGATCTCGCGGGCGAGGCGCGCAGCCAGCGTCGGGTCGCCCCGGCGCGGATGAAAATGGACGGTGAATTCCCGGGGCTTCGCGGGGGCGTTCATCGGCGCTTGGTTCAACCGCCGATGCGTTCGGCTGCAGCGTCGTGCGCCACCGGCGCGGGCGCTTCGCTCTCCAGCATCGCCTGCAGCAGCATGGCCGACTCCTCGGCGCCCGAGACTGCGTAGCGGCGGTTGAAGATGAAGAACGGCACGCCCTGCACACCGAGCTGACGTGCCTCGACATCGCCGGCTTCGACCGCGTGTCGCGCTGCCGGATCGGCGAGATGCGCGCGCGCAACTACGGCATCCAGACCGGCGGCGGCGACCACGTCGACCAGTGTCTGCGCATCGGTCAGGTCGCGACCGTCGAGGAAATACGCGGCGAGCAGCGCTTCCTTCACCTCGCTCTGCACGCCATGCGCGCCGGCGAGCTCGATCAGCGAGTGGGCCGCCAGCGTGTTCGGCTGGCGCACGATGCGATCGAAGCGGAATGCGATGCCGACCGTCTCGCCGACTGCGGACACGCGCGCATACACGTCGGCACTCGAGCGCCCGCCCCACTTGGCCGCGACATAGTCGGCGCGCGCCATGCCTTCCGCCGGCAGTTGTGGATTGAGCTGGAACGGCAGCCACGCGACGGTCGGGGCGGGCGCATCGGGCCGCGCCTTCGCATACAGCGCGAGTGCGCCTTCGAGCCGCCGCTTGCCGACATAACACCAGGGGCAGACGACGTCGGACACGACTTCGATCGACAACGCGGCGGGGGGGGAAACGGACTGATCGTTCATCTTGCGTTCTCCGGAGAACCTGCGCAGGTCAATACTCTGTACCCAGTACCCGTGCGCAGATCTGCGCAAATTCGCGCCCGGGTTCGCGCCCGCGTACGGTCGGGAGGGCGTAGCTGGCCGACCTGCGTCCTGAACGCCGCTCAAGGGTATCCTCTTGATCAGGTCGCCGCCACGTGCGACCGCCCCACGGAGGCAGAGATCATGGCCCGGCAACGCATCGCGTCGATCATCGGCTGGACGGCGCTGGTCTGCGCCGCGAGTATCGCCGTGCCCGCGCACGCACAGTCCGGCGGCAAGGGTCCGGGGGGATTCCCGGCCCGTCCGGTGCGTCTGATGGTTCCCGTGGCCCCAGGCGGCACCACCGACATGGTCGCCCGCTTGATCGCGCCCGGGCTCGGAGAGGAGTTCGGCCAGCCGGTGATCATCGACAACCGCGGCGGCGCGAGCGGGCTGATCGCGCGCGAC
Source organism: Burkholderiales bacterium (assembly GCA_014379045.1). Classification (GTDB taxonomy): domain Bacteria; phylum Pseudomonadota; class Gammaproteobacteria; order Burkholderiales; family CAIKXV01; genus CAIKXV01. The sequence goes on along the minus strand of JACMMK010000215.1, from coordinate 442 downwards.
ATCGCGGCACGCGCGCCGGCCGATGGCCACACGCTGCTGATCAGCAACCAGGCGATCGTCATCGCGAGCGTGCTGCAGGACAAAGGCGTCGGCGATCTCACCCGCGAGTTCAACGCGTTCGCCTGGATCGGTGTCGCGCCGAACATCCTGCTGGTGCATCCGTCGGTGCCTGCGAAAACGGTGCCCGAACTGGTGGCGCTGCTGAAGACGCGCCAGCTCAGCTTCGGTTCGGGGGGCATCGGCAGCGCGACCCACATGGGGATGGAGCTGTTCTTCCATCTGTCCGGCGCCACCGGGCTGCATGTTCCGTACAAGAGCGCCGGGCCGGCGCTGACCGATACCGTCGCCGGCCACGTCAATTTCCTGCTCGGTTCGCTGCCCAGTGCGCTGCCCCACCTCCGCGCCGGCAAGCTGCGCGCGCTCGGCGTCGGCGGGGAGCGTC
>JACMMK010000214.1 GCA_014379045.1 Burkholderiales bacterium | reverse complement strand
TTCGTTGATACTCGTGATCAGCCCGCCGAACATCTCGGCTTCGAAGGTGGCGGTCGACATGCCGGCGGCCGCGCAATCGCGCGCGGCGGTCAGACCAGTCAGGCCTTCGCCGACGACGATGACGTCCCAGTCGTTCATTGGAATAAGGCAGTGAATGCTTCGTCAGACAAAAGACGTTCCCCGAAAAACCGCGTCGCAAGTGTGCAGTCAATACGAATGATCCACTGCGGCAGATGTATATCTTCAGTCAGTGAGTGCCGAGGTGCAAGTCTGTAAATGGGGAAACAGCCTGGCGGTGCGCCTGCCTGCGGCTGTAGTCGAAGCGTTGGGTCTGAAAGAGGGCGACGACGTCGAAGTGAATGTCGCAGGAAGCCGCGCGTTCGAGATCAACAAGAAACCGGGCGCGCGTAACCTGCTGATGCGCCTGCGGAAGTTTCGAGGACGCCTGCCCGCAGACTTCAGATTCGAACGGGACAACGCCAACCAGCGTGACTGAACGCTTCTTCGACACTAATGTCCTGTTCTATCTCGTGTCGACGGATAGCAAAAAAGCCGACACGGTCGAGGCGCTGTTGGCTGGGGGAGGCATCATCAGCGTTCAGGTGTTGAACGAATTCACATCCGTGGCGCTACGCAAGGTCGGCATGTCGATCGCCGAGGTACGGGAGGTTCTCGATTCGATCACTTCGGTCTGCCAGACGTTGCCGCTCACGATCGATTATCGAAAAGCGTTGCACGACTGAGCGCTACAGGTTTTGGATCTTCGACTCGCTCATCGTTGCGACAGCCTTGAATTCGAGTTGCGCCATTCTTTACACCGAAGACCTTCAACATGGTCAGCGAATCGAAGACGCGCTCGATATAGGGAATCCGTTTCGTTAGCGCTCAGGGCCGACCGCCCGCCGCTGTTCCAATGATGCATCGAAGTATCACGGTCGTTGCCTTCAGCCGCCGATAAACCGCGGCGCACGCTTCTCCAGGAACGCACGCATCCCTTCGCTCTGATCGGCCGTCGCAAACGCGAGTGCAAACAGATCCGATTCGATCGCGCACGCCTGCGCCAGATCGAGCGACTGCCCACGGCGCCAGGCTTCCTTCACCAGCCGCACCGCGACCGGCCCCTTGGACGCGATCAGCAGAGCGAGTTCGATGCCGCGCGCCCGCAGCGCATCGGCCGCGACCACTTCGTTCGCGAGCCCGATGGCCACCGCTTCGTCAGCTTTGACCTGGCGTCCGGTCACCAGCAGTTCGAGCGCCTTGCCCGGTGCGATCCGGCGCGGCAGGCGCTGCGAACCGCCGAAGCCCGGCGGGATGCCGAGGCCGACTTCCGGCTGGCCGAATACCGCGTTATCCGCGGCGACGATCCAGTCGCAGGCGAGCGCGAGTTCGCATCCCCCGCCTAGCGCATAGCCGTTGACCAATGCCAGCACCGGCATCGGCAGGGCCTCGAGCTCGAGGAACAGGCGCGTCGCCTTCGACGAGAAGGTGCGCGCCGCCTCGGGGGTCAGCGTCTGCATCTCGCCGATGTCGGCGCCCGCGACGAACGCTTTCGCCCCGGCGCCGGTGATCAGCACCGCCCGCGCAGACGCGTCGGCAGCAAGCCCGGTGATCGCGCAGGCGAGTTCCGCCAGCGTCGCGCTGTTCAATGCGTTCAGCGCCTTCGGACGATTCATCGTGAGCAGATGAATTCCGGGCTCGGGTTCCTCGTGCAGAAGATTCTGATAGCCGGCAGTGGTCATCGGTCACGTCCCTCCGAGGCCCTGCGCTCCCGGCCGTATCGCGTGAGGAACACGCGCAGCGCCGAGCGGGCCGGTCATTTCACTGGGTAGCTGAAAAATCCCTGCCCGCTCTTGCGCCCGAGATGACCGGCGTCGACCATCTCGATCAGCAAAGGGCACGGCCGGTACTTCGAATCGTTGAAGCCGTCGAGCAGCACCTCCATGATCGCGAGCACGGTGTCGATGCCGATCAGGTCGGCCAGCGCCAGTGGTCCCATCGGGTGATTCATCCCGAGCTTCATCACGGTGTCGATCGACTCGGCGCTCGCCAGGCCTTCGTGCACGCAGAACGCGGCTTCATTGATCATCGGGATCAGCACCCGGTTCGCGACGAATCCCGGGCTGTTCTTTACGTCGACCGGTGTCTTGCCGAGCGCGCGCGTCAGCGCCTCGATCGTGTCGAAGGTCGGCGTCGAGGTCTGCCGTGCACGAATCACTTCGACGAGCGGCATCAGCGGCACCGGATTCATGAAATGCATGCCGATCACCCGCCCGGGATGTGCGACGACGGCCGCGAGCCGGGTCAGCGAGATCGACGAGGTGTTGCTCGCGAGGATCGCGTCCGCGCGGCACACCGCCGAGACCTCGGTGAAGATCGCGCGCTTCACGGTGAGACTCTCGGTGACTGCCTCGATTACGAGGTCGACTTCGGCCAATGCTTCGAGCGCGGTTGCCGACGCCACGCGTGCGAGCGTCGCGTCCCGGTCCTCACGTGTGGTGCGGCCCTTCGCGAGCAGTCGGTCGAGACTCGATTCGATCGTCGTGCGTGCCCGGTCGAGCGCCGCAGGGTCGAGGTCTCGCAGCACCACCGGGAACCCGGCCGCGGCGCACACCTGGGCGATGCCGCTGCCCATCTGGCCCGCACCGAGCACGGCAATCCGCCGAGGTCGCGCCACGGGCGAAGCGGTATCGTCGACGCCGTTCACGCGCTGCGCCCCGGTTCGGCACCCTGTCCGCGCTGCTCCCCGTTTGCTTCCTGTTCGGTTTCCACCGCCGTGACCGCCGCGTCGGTCCCCTGCCTGACATACGAGCCGGGCGCATCTTCGAGTGGTGGGTGCGATTCGCTGCCAGGCACGCGCGCATCGACCTCGCCGTTGCCGAAGCCCGTCGACACCCACTGGTGCCAGTGCGGCCACCACGAGCCCTCGGTGGGCGTGGCCTGCGCGAGCCACGCGTCGGGAGCGAGGCTGACGGGTGCCGTGCTCGTCCAGTGCTGGTACTTCTTCGCCGCAGGCGGATTGATCACGCCTGCGATATGTCCGGATCCCGCGAGCGTGAACTGCACCGGCCCGCGCAACAGCGCGGCGCCGGCGTACGTCGACTTCCACGGCGCGATGTGGTCTTCCATCGTCGAAAGAAAATATGCCGGCGTCTCGATCGTCGTCACGTCGATCGGCACCCCGTCCAGGGTGATGCCGCCGGGCGTGCGCAACAGGTTCTTCAGGTACATGTTGCGCAGATAGAACCCGTGCATCGCGGCCGGCATACGGGTCGAATCGGCGTTCCAGTACAGCAGATCGAACGGAAACGGATCGCGTCCCATCAGATAGTTATTGACGACGAACGACCAGATCAGATCGTTCGCACGCATCAGGTTGAACGTGGTGGCCATCTCATGGCCTTCGAGATAGCCACGCTTCGCCATCTTGCGCTCCATGTGGTCGAGCTGTTCCTCGTCGATGAACACACCGAGTTCGCCCGGGTCGGCGAAATCGATCATCGCGGTGAAGAACGTCGCGCTCGCGACGCGCGACGCCTCGCCCTTCGCCTTCAACCAGGCCAGGGCGCTGGCGAGCAGGGTGCCGCCGAGGCAGTAGCCGATCACGTTCGCGTCGGGCTCGCCGGTGATCGCTCTGAGCGCATCGAGGGCCGCCAGCGGACCGAGTCGCAGATAGTCCTCGAAACCCTGGTCGGCAAGCCGCTCGTCGGGGTTCACCCACGACACGACGAACACCGTGTGACCCTGGTCGACCGCCCACTTGATGAACGAATTCTTCTCGCGCAGGTCGAGGATGTAGAACTTGTTGATCCACGGTGGCACGATCAGCAGCGGCCGCTTCAGCACCTTCTCGGTGCTGGGCGCGTACTGGATCAGCTGCATCAGCGTCGTCTGGTGCACGACCTTGCCCGGTGTCAGGGCGATGTTCTCGCCCAGCTTGAACTGGGTGCGGTCGGTCATGCTGATGCGCAGCCCTGTGCCGCCGCCCCGCTCGAGGTCGTCGAGCAGATTGTCCAGACCGTTCAGCAGGTTCTGCCCGCCGCTGTCGACGGTCTCGCGCAGCACCTCGGGATTGGTCAGTGCGAAGTTGGTGGGCGCCATCGCATCGATGTACTGGCGGGTGAAGAAGTCGACCTTCTTGCGCGTGTTCACGTCGAGACCTTCGACCCCGGTCATCGCGCCATGCGTATGCCGCGCGGCGATCAGGTACGACTGTTTCAGATAGTTGAAGACGAGGTTGCTCTCCCAGTCGTCGTGCTTGAAGCGCTTGTCGCCTTTCTCGGCTTCCGCGATGGGCGCGACCGCCATGCCCATCGATTTCATCCAGGTCGACTGCCAGAGGTTCACGTAGTCGCCCCACATGTTCATCTGCGACTGCGCGAGCTTCATCGGGTCGCTCCACATCTTCTGGAACGCTTCGGTGAACGCGCGCCCGACGCCCATCTCGTCACTTGGCATCGCGCCCGGATGCTGCGCGGTACGTTCGAGGAACTGCGTGACCAAGTGCGAACTGCGCTGCGCCAGTTCATTGAACTGACGCGCCATGTCGGGTGCCTGCGCGGCAGCGTCGTGGGTCGGGCCAGAGGCGGGGGCGGCGGCGGTGTCACCGGATTTTGATTCACTCATGATGTCGGTCTGCTTTCTCGGCATTGCTCGGTAATCGAGGGTTGCACCCGTCGGTCGTACAGTTCAGGGCAGCGAAGGGGGCGCGCGTTGTTCCGCGCCTCGGGCGGGCGTATATTAGGCGCCCCTGTTGCAGGGCACAAACCTGCCGATCGGGTCGCGCTTGGCGCTGCGAAGAATGCGGCGATAAACCAGCGGGGAATGCTGCGACCAGGGTTGCGACCCAGGCCGAAAACGCTGCGACAAAGCTGCAATGGATCGACGCGGGCGGCAGCCCGCATCGGCCGCTTCAAGACTGTCCAAATTCCGAGGAGCATCAGCATGAACGATCCAGTCGTCATCGTAGGCGCCGCGCGCACGCCCATGGGCGGGTTCCAGGGCGATTTTTCGAACGTCCCTGCTTCGGCATTGGGCAGTTCGGCCATTCGCGCCGCCGTTGAACGCGCAGGTATCGCGCCTGAAGACGTCGAAGAAGTGATCATGGGTAACGTGCTGATGGCCGGGCAGGGACAGGCGCCGGCGCGTCAGGCGGCGATCGGCGCGGGGTTGCCGCTCGGTACCTACGCCTCCACCATCAACAAGATGTGCGGCTCGGGCATGAAGGCGATGATGGTCGCGCGTGACCAGCTGCTGGCAGGCTCTGCCAACGTCGTCGTTGCCGGTGGTATGGAGAGCATGACGCTCGCCCCCTACCTGATCCCGAAGGCGCGCGGCGGGATGCGCCTCGGCCACGGCGAGATCAAGGACAGCATGTTCCTCGACGGGCTCGAAGATGCCTACGACAAGGGTCGCTTGATGGGCACCTTCGCCGAAGACACCGCGACCAAGTACGCGTTCTCGCGCGAGGCGCAGGATCGTTTCGCGATCGACTCCCTGGGCAAGGCGCAGGCGGCGATCAAGGGCGGCAAGTTCGAACGCGAGATCACTCCGTACACGATCAAGACCTCGAAGGGCGAGACGGTCATCACGATCGACGAGCAGCCGCTGAAGGCGAACGCGGACAAGATCCCGCAATTGAAACCGGTGTTCAAGAAAGACGGCACGGTCACTCCGGCCAACGCCAGTTCGATCTCGGACGGCGCCGCAGCGCTGGTGTTGATGCGTCGCTCCGAGGCCGAGAAGCGCGGGTTGACGCCGCTTGCCACGATCGTCGCCCAGACCAGCCATTCGCACGAGCCGCAGTGGTTCACCACCGCACCGGTCGGCGCGATGCGCAAGCTGTTCGACGCAACCGGCTGGAGCGTGAACGATGTCGACCTGTTCGAAGTGAACGAGGCATTCGCGGTGGTGACGATGGCAGCGATGCACGACCTGTCGTTGCCGGCGGAGAAGGTCAACGTCCATGGCGGCGCAACGGCGCTGGGCCATCCGATCGGAGCCTCGGGCGCACGCATCGTGGTGACACTGCTCTCCGCACTCGAGCAGTACGGCGGCAAGCGCGGGATGGCGACGCTGTGCATCGGCGGCGGCGAAGCCGTCGCGATGGCGATCGAGCGGCACTGATTCGAACCCCCGTCGGGCTCCCTCATCGTCACGCGAAACCGTTTGAGCAGGAACAACCGAGGAAGGCGATGAGCACGCGAGGCTCGCGGCGAGGGGCCCGTCACCTGAAAGGTGACGGGATCGACGTAGCCGAGTCGGGCTCCCTCATCGTCACGCGACATCGTTCGAGCAGGAACCACCGAGGAAGACGATGAGCACGCGAGGCCCGCGGCGAGGGGCCCGTCACCTGAAAGGTGACGGGATCGA
>JACMMK010000213.1 GCA_014379045.1 Burkholderiales bacterium | reverse complement strand
TGTTTCTGGCGCCCTACCTGCGCAAGTTCGGGCAGTTCACGATTCCCGATTTTCTCGGCGAGCGCTATGGCGGCAACATCGTGCGCTCGATCGGCATCCTCGCGGCGATCCTCGCATCGTTCGTGTACGTGGTCGCGCAGATCTACGGTGTGGGGCTGATCACCAGCCGGTTCACCGGCCTCGAGTTCGGCGTCGGTGTGTTCGTCGGTCTGCTCGGCATTCTGGTCTGTTCCTTCCTGGGCGGCATGCGGGCAGTGACCTGGACCCAGGTCGCGCAGTACATCATCCTGATCGTCGCCTACATGATTCCGGTCGTGATGCTGTCGTACAAGCACATCGGCATTCCCGTGCCGCAGGCGGCCTATGGCACCGTGTTGGCGAAGGTGACCGAGCGGGAGAAGCAACTCACCGCCGACCCGAAGGAAATCGAAGTCCGCAACATCTTTCGCGAGCGCGCGGCGGGGTTCGATGCGCGCATCAAGGCGCTCCCCGGATCGTGGGAGACGGGCCGGGCCGACCTCGCCAAGAAGGTGTCTGACCTGAAGGCGGCGAACGCGCCGGAAGATCAGGTCGCCGCTGCCGACAAGGCACTCGCAGCCTATCCGGCGAGCGCGGATGCGGCGCGCACGGCGTGGACTGCCGCGCGCAATGCCAACGTCGCGCGCGCGGCACCTCCCAGGCCGCACGCGACACCGGTCCCGGGGGCGACTGAAGAAGCGCGCAACACCGCGCGGCTCAATTTTCTCGCGCTCGTGTTCTGCCTGATGGTCGGCACCGCGGCATTGCCGCACATCCTGATGCGCTACTACACGACGCCTTCGGTGAAAGAGGCACGCAGGTCGGTGTTCTGGTCGCTGTTCTTCATCTTCCTGCTCTATTTCACCGCGCCAGCGCTGGCGGTCCTTGCGAAGTTCGACATCTACACGCTGCTCGTCGGTGACAATTTTTCCGATCTGCCCGCGTGGGTGGCGGCCTGGACCAAGGTCGATCCGAGACTGCTCTCGGTGGTCGACGTCAACATGGACGGCATCGTGCAGTTGGCGGAGATCACGCTCGGCCAGGACGTGATCGTGCTTGCGACGCCCGAGATCGTCGGCTTGCCGTACGTGATCTCCGGGCTGGTTGCGGCGGGAGGGTTGGCAGCGGCGCTATCGACGGCCGACGGCCTGCTGCTCACCATCGCCAACGCCCTGTCGCACGATCTCTACTACAAGATGATCGATCCGAACGCCTCGGCACCCCGCCGTCTGGCCGTGGCCAAGGGCTTGTTGCTGGTGGTCGCGGTGATCGCGGCCTGGGTGACCTCGCTCAATCCGGGAGATATCCTGTTCCTGGTCGGGGCGGCGTTCTCGATCGCAGCCTCGGCGTTCTTTCCTGCGCTGGTACTCGGCGTGTTCTGGAAGCGCGCGAACAAGGCCGGCGCGATCGCGGGCATGTTGGTGGGTCTGGGCATCTGTCTGTTCTATCAGGTCGGCACTTACCCGTTCTTCACCGCGATGACTGGATGGAAGATGGACCTGTGGTTCGGCATTGCACCGATCTCGGCCGGTATCTTCGGCATGCCTGCGGGGATGTTGACGCTGGTCATAGTGTCGCTGCTGACGCCCGCCCCTGACCGCAAGGTGCAGGAACTGGTCGAGCATGTGCGCTACCCGGTGCTCGGCAACGAGGCCGAGCGCGCGGGTGCCTAGCGGCGGCTACTGAACGCAGCAGTTCAAAGCCCGCTTCGGCGGGCTTTTTTTTGCGTGCGCCAGTCGCACGACATACACTCGCCTGGGCGAATTCGCCAGACGGGGCGTGCAGGGGCATGGTCGAGACCGGATTGAGCGTCAGCGGCGAGTTGCGTAGGTCGGTGATGGGGTGGTGCCTGGCGGGCCTGCTGACGCCTGCGCTGCACGCGGGTGCGCAGACGGCGGAGGAGGCGTCCACGACCCGTGTGCCGTATGTGCCGACGCCCTGGCCGGTGGTGCAGGCGATGCTCGAACTCGCGCAGGTCGGCGAGCGCGACTTCGTGATCGATCTCGGCTCGGGTGACGGGCGCGTCGTGATCGAAGCCGCGCGTACCCGGGGTGCACGCGGGATCGGGGTCGATCTGGACGGGGACCTGGTCAAGTTGAGTAACGACGAAGCAAAGCGCTTCGGCGTCGCGGCCCGCGCGCAGTTCTCGCGGCAGGATCTTTTCGAGACCGATCTCTCTGCGGCCACCGTGATTACGATGTATCTGCTGCCGCACATCAACCTCGCGCTGCGCCCGCGCCTCGCCACCCAGTTGAGGGCAGGCACGCGTATCGTGTCGCACGACTTCGGGCTGGGCGACTGGAAGCCCGATGCGCAGGTGACGGTACCGGTGCCCGAGAAATCGTACGGGCCTGCGCACAGCACGCTCTACCTGTGGGTGGTTCCTGCGTTCGTCAACGGTGTGTGGGAAGGCGCGTACGGCGACGGTACCGCGTCCGGGCGCTATCGGCTCGACCTGCGCCAACAGTTCCAGCGCCTGACCGGAACGCTCACCATCGGCGGGCGCAGCGCTAAGCTCGACGCCGCCACGCTGGCGGGCGACCGGGTCGCATTCAGTGCGATGATCGACGCCGCAGGGGGACGCGTGCGCCACGCGTTCGACGGGCGCTCGATCGCGGGCGAACTGGTCGGCCTGTGGACGACGTCAGGCGCCCGTGGTACCCGCGCCGGGCCGACCGCCGCGAACAGTGCGTCGCAGACGCGCGCGCTTCGTGTCGAGGCGCCCGTCGATGGACTTCGCAGGAACTGAGGGAGACAGAGGCAATGATGCAGCGGGTACCGGGTCGCGCAATGAACGCAGACGCGAGGCGGGAAGCACTTCTGGTGCGGGTTCCGAATGCGCGTCGTCACCTGCTGGGCGCGTTGTTTGCCGGTGCGGCGTGCACGGTCAGGCCCGCCTTTGCGCAGGATCGTCCGCTCGATGTGCCGTACGTGCCCACCGGTGACGAAACCGTCGACCGCATGCTGCGCATGGCCAATGTCGGACCGAAAGACTATCTGATCGACCTCGGCTCCGGCGACGGCCGTATCGTGATCACCGCGGCCAAGCAGTTCGGTGCGACCGGCTTCGGCGTCGAGCTGAACGGCGAGCGCTGGAAGCTGTCGCTGCGCAACGCCGAAAAGGAAGGGGTCGCCGATCGGGCGACGTTCTATCAGCGCGACCTCTTCGACACCGACATCGCCAAGGCAACGGTGCTCACGATGTATCTGCTGCCGACGGTCAACCTGAAGTTGCGTCCGCGAATCCTGAACGAACTGCGTCCCGGCACGCGCGTGGTCTCGCACGACTTCGACATGGCCGAGTGGCAACCCGACGCACGTGCCGATCGCGGCTGGACCCGCATCTATCTGTGGATCGTGCCGGCGAAAGTCGAGGGCAACTGGGCATGGAAGCAGACCGTGGGCCCCGCCGCGCCCGCGTTCACGATCGAACTGCGCCAGCAATTCCAGGTGATCAGCGGCCCGGTGCGCATCGACAACGAACCCTACTGGCTGCAGGATGCGCGGCTGCGCGGCGAAGAGATCGCCTTCACGGTGATCGGCGACGCGGGCGGTCTGCGCATCCGTCACGAGTACGCCGGGCGTGTCGCGGGCGAGCGCATCACCGGCACGGTGCGCATGATGAACGGCGACAACGCAACGCCGTCGACGGCGCCCTGGAGCGCGGTGCGTACGCAGAAGAAGCCTTGACCGGCCGCGCTGGCAGCCGGTCACACGTGCGGGATTCGCTGCACGCGTTCGACGCTGCCTCGAACGCCAGCGCGTCATGGGTTGGCGCGGTCATGGTGCGAGGCGATACCATCGCGGGTTGGACCTCGGACGACGCGGCACCGCACTGCAGGCGGCATCGTTCACGACAGTAGATAAATTCCACGGCACTTGACCGGAAGGCGACAGATAGGCGATGGCACAGACGACACAGGTTCCAGGCTCGGCAGTACCGGCGCGTTCGCTGTCGGTGTTCGACGCGACCGCGTTGATGGTGGGAATGGTGATCGGGGTCGGCATCTTCGGCACACCCTGGCTCGTCGCGATCAATTCGCCTAGCGTCGGCTGGTACATCGCGCTCTGGGTCGTCGGCGGTCTGGTGTCACTGCTCGGCGTGCTCTGCTATGCCGAGCTCGCCGGCCGCCATCCCGACGCAGGCGGCGAATACAATTTCCTCACGCGCGCCTATGGGCCGGGGCTCGGGTTCCTGTTCGCGTGGGGGCGGCTCACCGTGATCCAGGCGGGCATCATCGCGGCGATCGGCTTCCTGTTCGGTCAGTACATGTCGCGCCTGGGCCAGTTCGACGGTTTCGGCTGGGCCAACCTCGGCACTTACAGCGACGCGGCGTGGGCGATGATCCTGATCGTGACGTTGTCGCTGATAAACTATCTCGGCACGCGCCAGAGCACGCGTCTGCAGAACGTGTTGACGGTGACGCTGGTGATCGCGTTCTCGGTGATCATCGTACTTGGGCTGACGATGACGCCGACCGGTGAGGTTCCCCGGCTGTCGAAGCCGTTCGATCCGATGGATGCGGCGATCGGGCAGGCGTTCGTGTTCGTGATGCTGACCTACGGCGGCTGGAACGAGACGGTCTACCTGTCGGGGGAACTGAAGAATCCGCAACGCAACATGGTGCGGGTGTTCCTGCTGGGGTTGTTCATAGTGACGGCGATCTACCTGTTGCTCAACCTCGCCTACGTGAACGTGCTGGGCATCGACGGGGTGCGCGCGAGCCGGGCAGTGGGCACCGACATGATGAAGGCGGTGGCGGGCACCACCGGGGCGCTGCTGATCACCTTCGTGATCCTGACCGAGATCGGCACGACCCTGAACGCGACGATCTTCACCGGCGCGCGTACCAACTATGCGCTCGGTCGCGACTTCCGGATCTTCGGGTTCATGGGTCAGTGGAGTGACGTGCGCAACACGCCGGCCAACGCGATCCTGGTGCAGACGATCCTCGCGTTGATTCTGGTCTGCTTCGGGGCCTTGCAGCAGGACGGCTTCAAGGTGCTGGTCGAGTACACCGCCCCGGTGTTCTGGAGTTTCATGCTGCTGAACGGCATCGCCCTGTTCATCTTCCGCTCGCGCGACGGGCGGCCGGTCGACTCATATGCGGTGCATCTGTATCCGGTCGTGCCCGCGCTGTTCTGCGTGTTCTGTGCGTTCATGATCTGGTCCGGCGTCAGTTACGCGAAACTGAACGGGCTTGCCGCGGTCGGCGTGCTGCTCGCAGGCATTCCGGTGTATCTGTGGGCGCGCTCGGCGAACCAGCGCGCGCTCGCCTGACCGTTCGGACCGCCTCGCCGCACCGGCGAATCATTCCAGCGTAAAGGATCAGCACGATGAAACTGGTTACCTTCTCCGATATGGCCGGCACGCGCGTCGGGGTGCTCGACGACGGCTGGAAGTGGGTCACCGATCTGAGCGTCGCCGCGCCCGCGCTGCCGCGCGAGATGATCGCGTTCATCGCCGCGGGGCCTGCCGCGCTCGAGATCGCCGGGCAGGCGGCGCGCT
>JACMMK010000212.1 GCA_014379045.1 Burkholderiales bacterium | reverse complement strand
GCTCGACGCTCGCGGTCGCGTGGATGCCCGGCGTCACCGGGGGCACCGGATCGAGCAGGCGCGCCGCGCGCGCATAGTAGGCATAAGGATTCGCGGTGACGATCCGCGGCAGCGCGGTCGCCTCGCGGTCGGCTTCGGCAACGATCACCGCGCTCGCGCGCGTGTGCGCAAGCTCCTGCCGATGTCTCGAATGGGCGAAAAAGCTGAGCGAGCCCGCGCCCGCACCGGCCAGCGATGCGATGCCGGTGACGACCGGATCGCCCGCCCCGGCCTGCACACCGCCGAGCCGCGCCACCAGGTCGGACAGTCTCCAAACCACTCCGGAGGCATTGGACGCGACGCTCACACCAGGGTCGCGGGTAGCAGCCAAGCGCGCGTTATTTGTCCGAAGCGGCCAAGGCCTTCAGGACCTTTTCCGTGATGTCGATACGGCTGCTGCGAAAGACGGCTTCCTGAAACACGAGATCGAGCTTGTCGAGTTCGGCGATCTTCTTGATCACTGCATTGACGCGTTCGAGCACGGTCGCCATCTCTTCGTTGCGCCGGATGTTCAGATCTTCCCGGAACTCGCGCTGGAGGCGCTGGAACTGCTGCGTGATTCGGGCCAGATCCTGCTCGCGCTTCCCACGCTCGCTCTCGGACAGTGTCACGCCGTCCTTCTCGAGCGAAACCTGCAGCTCCTTGGCGCGCGCAGCGAGCCGCTGCAGCTCCTGGTCGCGCGGCGCGAAATCCTTCTCGAGGCGCTTCTGCGCGCGGACCGCGGGCGTCGCCTCGCGCAGTATCCGTTCGGTATCGACAAATCCGATCCGCAGATCCGACGCTTGGGCCCAGACTGAAGAACTCGCGACCAAGGCGATGCATAAACCCATCGCCCTACAGAAACTTCGAACCATCCCTGCCCCCGATTCAACCAGCGAGCGCCGGACGCGGCGAACGCGTCATCGCGCTGCGCGGCCTACTACACCAGATCATTGCGAACTGTCGGCGCGCTGCGCCGCGATTGCGGCACGTCCAGGCGGCGCGTCGAGCCGGCACAACGGCCAAGCCGCATATCCGGCTATCGCGAATCGCAGGATGATACCACCGCTCAGAACGTCGTCCCGAAGGTGAACTGGAATCGCTGCAGCCGGTCGCCCGGTTCGTCGTTGAGCGGCTGCGCGACGCTGAGTTTCAGCGGCCCGAACGGCGACACCCAGAACACCGCGATCCCGGCCGAGTACCGCAAGAACTGCGACGAGAACGAGTTGTCGGCAAACCCACCATCGACGAACGCGCTCAGACGTACCGACCGGTCATTGCGCAAACCGGGGAACGGTACCAGCGCCTCGACACTACCGACGACCTTGTGCGACCCGCCGAGCGACGTCCCGTCGACATCGCGTGGACCCACGGCGCCGGTCGCATAGCCCCTGAGCGAGTTGACACCACCGACGAAGTAGTTGCGGTAGAACGGCAACGGCTTGTCATCGAAACCCTGCCCGTAACCGATGTCACCGGTGAACTGCAGCGTGACATCGCGGGTCAACGGATAGAAGTACTGTCCCAGGTAGTTCAAGCGGTAGTACTGAAGGTCGCTGCCCGGGAAGGTGACCTCGGCGAACGCGCGCTGAAACGAGCCACTCGTCGTGTAGATGCGGCTGTCGCGACGGTCGATGGCGAACCCCACCGTGCCGAAGATCGCCCGGTTCGTATCGCCGAAAGTGTTGACGAAGTTGATGTAGCGCGGTGGACTGTCCGCGAAGGTGTTGATCGCCGTCTCCTCCGCGGTCAGTCCGAAATTGACGGTCACATCCTCGGTCACCGGGATGCCGAGCCGCACGCCAGCACCGGTGGTGCGCGTCGTGTAGTTCCCGAGATCGATCGCGCCCGGGTCGAACTCGCGCCGATAGATGTCGAACCCGAGGCTGACGCCATCGAGCGTGAAATAGGGGTTGGTGAACGATACCGATGCGGTCCGGTTGATCCGGCCGTTGTTCAGCTGCACCCCCAGCGCATTGCCGCTGCCGAAGATGTTGTTCTGCGATACGGAACCCTGGAGGATGATGCCGTCGCCACTCGAGAAGCCGGCGCCGAACAGCAGGTTGCCGGTCGAGCGTTCGACGACCGACACGTTCACGTCGACCTGGTCGTTGGCGGTCGGCACCGGCGGGGTCTCGACGTTCACTTCGGAGAAAAATCCGAGCCGGTCGATACGGCGACGTGAGCGCGTGATCGCCTCGGCGTTGTACCAGCCGCCTTCGAACTGCCGCATCTCGCGCCGAACGACCTCGTCGCGGGTGCGCGTATTGCCGCTCACGTTGACCCGTCGTACGTATACGCGCCGCCCTGGATCGACGAAGAAGGTGAAGGCCGCGGTTCGCTTCTCCTTGTCGAGCTCCGGTACCGCGTTGACGTTGGCGAACGCGTATCCCTCGTCGCCGAGCCGGTCGTTCATCGCCTTCGTCGATTCGGTCAAACGCTCGCGCGAGAAGGTTTCTCCGACCCTGACCCGCAGCAGTCGGCGCAGCTCCGCTTCGGGCAACAGCAGTTCGCCTGCAAAGCGCACATCGGACACCGTATAGCGCTGCCCCTCCGACACATTGATGGTGATGAAGATGTCGCGCCGGTCCGGCGTGATCTGCACCTGCGTCGACTCGATGGTGAACTCGAGGTATCCGCGGTTCTGGTAGAACGAGCGGATCGTCTCGAGATCGGCCGACAGCCGCTCGCGCGAGTACTGGTCCTGCTTGCTGTACCAGGTAAGCAGGCCCGGCGTTCGCTGCACCATCTGGCGCAGCAACTCCCGTTCGGAGAACACCTTGTTGCCGACGATGTTGATCTGGCGGATCTTCGCGACATCGCCCTCGGTGATCACGAACGAGATGCCGACGCGATTGCGTTCGAGCGGCGTCACCGTCGTCTGGATCTGCGAGTTGTAGCGCCCGCGGTTGATGTACTGACGCTTGATCTCCTGCTCCGCCCGTTCGAGCTGCGACTTGTCGAAGATCCGACCGTCCGCCAGGCCGATACCCCGCAGCGCGCCGCGCAACTGGTCGACGCTGAACTCGCGCGCACCGTTGATGTCGATCTGCGCGATCGCCGGGCGCTCCTGCACGGTCACGATCAGCACGTTACCGTCGACCTCGATGCGCACGTCGGCGAAGAAGCCGGTCGCATAGAGCGCGCGGATCGCCTGCGCCGCGCGCTCCTCGGTCATCGTCTCGCCGACCTTGACCGGCAGATAACCGAAGATCGTCCCCGGTTCGGTGCGCTGCAGCCCCTCGACGCGGATGTCGCGGACCGTGAACGGATCGAATGCGGAACTCGCCTGGGCCCAGCACAACGCCAGGCCGACTACCAGATGTTTCGCGCGCAGCATTTATTTATAGGTCTTGAGGTCGACTGCAGCAGCACGCGTTGCGTTCAGGAATTCGTTGTTGCCCCATCAGCCGCCGAGCAGGCGATGGATGTCGTTGAAGATCGCGAACGCCATCAGCACGAGCAGCACCCCCATCCCGACCTGCTGCCCGATCGCCATCACGCGCTCGGACACCGGGCGACGACGCACGACTTCGATCGAATAATACAACAGGTGTCCGCCGTCGAGCATCGGAATCGGCAGCAGGTTGAGCACCCCCAGACTGATGCTGATCAACGCGATGAACGTGAGGTAGGCGACCCAGCTCACCTGCACCGACTGCCCGGCATAGTCGGCGATCGTGATCGGACCGGACAGGTTCTTGATCGATACCTCGCCCACCAGCATCTTGCCGAGCATCTGCAGGCTGAGTACCGAGGTGCTCCAGGTCTTCGCGATCGCTTCGCCCAGACTTTCGATCGGGCCGAAGCGCACGTCGACCATCATCTGCTGCACGCGCTCGGGGTCGACCTTCGGCCCGATGCCCACCTTGCCGACGGCGAGACCGCCTTCCTGTGCGCTGTCGGGGATCAGGCGCAGCGTCGGGATCGCGCGTCCGTCGCGATCGATCTCGACTACGAGCTGGCGACCAGGGCTCGCGCGGATCGTGCGTACCAGTGCCTCCCAGTCTTCGAGCCGACCGCCGTCGATCGACAGCACACGATCTCCGGCGAGCAGCCCGGCGCGTTCAGCGACACTGCCTGCGACGACGCGTCCGATCACCGGCTCGAACTTCGGCTGCGCGATCGCGAGACCGACGTGGGTCAGGAAGTTTTCCTGCAGCTGTTCCGAGGTCACGCTCGACAGATCGAGGTTGCGCACCGCCGCGCGCCCGCCCGCTTCGACGACATCGATGCGCACCTCGGCGCGATCGACCGCACGCTTGAGCAGGCGCCAGCGCGCATCCTGCCATTGCACGATCGTTTCGCCGTCGACCGCCGTGATCGTATCGCCCTGCTGGAAGCCGGCACGTGCGGCAATCGACTCCGGCGGCGGCGTCGCGACGATCGGGCGCATGCCCGGGATGCCGTAGATGAAGAGCGCCCAGTACAACGTGATCGCGAGCAGGAAATTGGCGATCGGGCCGGCGGCCACGATCGCGATCCGCCGCCACACCGACTGTCGGTTGAACGCGCGCGGAAGGTCGGCCGCGTCGACGTTGCCTTCGCGCTCGTCGACCATCTTCACGTAGCCGCCGAGCGGGATCGCGCCGACCACCCACTCGGTGCGGTCGGGCCCGAACACGCGCTTGAACAGCGGCGTGCCGAAGCCGACCGAGAAGCGCAACACCTTGACGCCGCAGGCGCGCGCAACGAGATAGTGCCCGAGCTCGTGCACGACGATGAGCACGGCAAGCGCGACGACGAAGGCGACGACAGTAGTCATGAGGGTAGCGGGTGCAGGTCCAACCGACGGTCGCCCATACTAACAGGCACGATGTACGACGGCCGCCTCGGCAATGCGTCGAGCGACGGCATCGGCTTCGAGCACCCCCTCGAGCGAGCGCGCATCGCCGGGCAGCGGCCGTTCCAGCACGTCGCCGATCACGTGCGCAATGTCGCCGAAGCGCAGACGCCGTGCCAGGAAGGCATCTACCGCGACCTCGTTGGCGGCGTTCAGGACGGCGCTCGAGGTGCCGCCTGCTGCGAGCGCAGCCCAGGCGAGCGGAAGACAGGGAAAGCGCAACGGATCGGGTGCCTCGAAATCGAGACGCCCGATGCGCAGAAGATCGAGGAACGCGACGCCCGCATCGATGCGCTGCGGAAACCCGAGCCCGTAGGCGATCGGCGTGCGCATGTCGGGCTGTCCCATCTGGGCAAGCACTGAGCCATCCAGGTATTCGACCAGCGAGTGCACGACGCTCTGCGGATGGATCAGCACTTCGATCTGCGTCGGGGCAGCGCCGAAGAGCCAGTGCGCTTCGATCACCTCGAGCGCCTTGTTCATCATCGTCGCCGAGTCGACCGAGATCTTTCGCCCCATCACCCAATTCGGATGCTTGCACGCCTCGTCGGGCGTGGCCGCCGCCACCGACTCGGGCGTGCGGCTGCGGAACGGTCCGCCG
>JACMMK010000211.1 GCA_014379045.1 Burkholderiales bacterium | reverse complement strand
GCGGCGTCTCGCCGCCCACCACGGCCGCCGCGGCGGGTCCACCCCCCTTGTAGGGCACGTGGATCAGCGTCGGACCGCCCAGCATGCGCAGCAACTCCATGCTGAGGTGATGCAGGCTGCCGCTTCCCGGCGTCGCGTAGGCGAGGGTCGCCGGCTTCGCCTTGGCCGCCGCGACGACTTCGGCAAGCGTGCGAAACGGTGCGCCTGCATTGACCACCAACACCACCGGGTTGTGAGAGGCGAGCGCGATCGGCGCGAAATCGCGCAGCGTGTCGTAGCCGAGCTTCGGATAGAAGGTCGGGTTGATCGTCGCCTCGCTGGCGGTCGCCATCAGCAGCGTATAGCCGTCGGGAATCGACTTCGCCGCGAGTTCGGCCCCGATCGCGCCGTTGGCGCCCGGGCGATTGTCGATGAGTGCAGCCTGCGCCCACGACTCGGACAGTTTCGGACTGTAGATGCGTGCGGTGATGTCGGCGACGCCGCCCGGCGGGTAGGGCACGATGATGCGCACCGGCTTCGCCGGCCAGCTCTGGGCCGACGCCGCAGCCGCAGCGCCGCATGAAACCAGACAGCAGGCGATCCACAGTGAGCGCATCATGCTCAAGCCCCGCACATCGAGGTTCGGCGTCGACACGAACGGATGACCGGCATGAAGACGATCTTCGATTCGTGCTCGCCGGACAGGATCACGAGCAGATTGCGTGGCGCCATGACAGGGCTACCGACTCGAAGGCGATGGGCAAATACTACCCGAGCACGTGGTTCGCCCATCGGGAGTGGGCCTTCAGCCGCGCTGACTCTTCGCTTGCTCGGCAAGTGCGAACGCCTGCGTACCCGCGCTCACCGTGCCGCTGTAGCGCGAGAAGAAGAGATAGCCGTCGCAGGGCGCAACGATCTCTTCCAGCACCTCGTAGCTGTACAGATCGATCACCTTGCCGAGGAGCGTGCCGCGGGTGATCAACTTGCCGATGTCGGCCGGACGCTCGAAGCACGACTCGAGGTAGCCGCTGTTGCGCGGTCGCAGTTCGCGCCGGCCGGCCAGACCGAAGTGGATCTGCGCGAGGGTCGACATGGAGGGCAGTGGAGCGTCGACAAGCCCGAGATGCACGGCGAGACGCGTGAGGCCGTCGAGCGATTGCGCAATATAGGTTGCCGTGCTGTCGGGTCCGAGAAAGGTGCCGCCGACCTCCGGGTTGCAGCTGGGGATGCCGCGCGTCATCGTCACATAGTGCGCCGAGGTACCGGTCAGATCGTTCTCGTGGACGAACGGCTGACCGAAGGCGCGCGCCATCGCCAGACATCGATCGCGCAGCGCGGGCGGCGCCTTGCCGTGGTAGTCGACCCGACCCTGGAGCCGTCCGCCGGTGCCACCCGCATGGAAATCGCAGTGGAAGTCGAGGTGGTCGAGCAGTTGCGCGGTGATCACCGCCGCCATCATCTGCGTGGTGTTGCCGCGTGCGTTGCCGGGGAAGGCCTCATGCAGGTCGGTGCGGCCGTGGGGTTCCGGGGTGAGCCGCTGACAGGCCGCAGTGGCGAGTGGGTTGGCCACGGAGACGACGGCGATGCGCCCGGCGAGCTTCGTGGTGTCGAGCGCCGCGAGCCACTGGCGGATGACCATCGTCGGCAGGAACTCGTCGCCATGCTGATTGGTGACGATGCCGAGCGTCGGTCCCGGCGTGCGCCCGGTCAGTACATGCAGCGGCAGCGTCAGCTCGGCACCGTTCAACATCGTGGTGACCGGCAGACGCCGGAACACGCGGCCCTCGGGATCGCTGGCCCAGATCGGTGCGGTGCGCTCGGGTGATTCCCGCTCAGTCATCGTTGCGCCTCATCGTTTGCACTTTCATCGTTCGACCTTGATCGGCTGTCCTGCGTCGATCGATTTCAGAATCGCCTCGAGTCCGGCGACCCCGGCGACGATGTCCTCGACCGGCATCACGTACGGTGCGTTTGCCTCGATCGCGCGCGCGAACGCTTCGAGTTCCAGCCGCTCGGTGCGTTCGCTCGAGTAGTGCTTCACCTCGCGCGGCTTGTCGATCAACTGCACGGTGAGATCCCAGGTCGGCAGATGCTCGATCGCACCGACCTCGGCCATGCCACCGGTACCGAAGAACTGCATCCGCCAGCACTCTGCACTCGCGATCACCATGCCGAGATAGCCGGTGGCGCCGTTCTGGAACCGGTAGAGCACCGACGTGGTGTCGTCGACGCCCTGGTCGAGGACCTGTCGACAGCTCTGCGCATACACCTGATCGATCGGACCGGCGAGAAAGATCATCGCATCCATGTTGTGCACACCGCGTCCGGTCAACCCCCCGCCGGGGCTCTCGCTGCGGTCGGGACGCCAGTGCTCCGGTGCGTACCGGAACACGCTCGGACCGTTGAAGTTGCCTTCGATGTGCAGCAGCTTGCCGAGCGTGCCATCGGCGAACAGCCGCTTGATCTCGAGCAGCGCCGGCTGGAAGCGCCAGTTGAAGCCGAGCGCCAACGTCACCTTCGCCTCTCGGCAGGCGTCGAGCGCGCGCAGCGCGTCGGGCTTGTTCAACGTGAACGGTTTCTCGACGAATACATGCTTGCCGGCCTGCGCGGCACGCGTGATCAGGTCGACATGGCTCCTGTGCGGCGTGGTGATCACGACGGCGTCGATCTGCGGATCGCGCAGCACCGCGTCGACCTCTGCATGCAGCGGGAATCCGTGCTCGGCGGCGAATGCCTGCGCCTTTTCGGGCGTGCGCGTCGCCCCTGCGACGAAGCGGATCTGCTGACTGCCGCGGGCGCAGGTGACCATGTTCTGGCCCCAGCGCCCGAGGCCGATGATGGCGGCTCGAATCATTGCGTCATTCCTCGGTGGAGATAATCAGGTGATGCGTGAGGGCGGGTGCGCGCCCGTGCGGTACACGTGGCGCGGCGTGACGCAGCGGCCTCCCGGTGCTCCACCCCTACCGACTCAGCGCGCGCCGCGCGCCAGAACATCGGCGGGAAACTGGAACACGTTCGCCGGGGCCTCGTCGAAACCGTGATCGCGTTTCAGGCGTGCGACCATCTCGAGTGCATACGGCGCGGCACGATAGAGGAGGATGCGCTGCGTGTCGTCGAGCGACAGCCCGGCGCGCTCGGCCATCGTGTCGCAGAGCGCGCGCGTCTTCGCATCGGTGTCGGGCGCGTCGGTCGGGATCGGGATCGGGGCAAGCACCGGCTGCGCCGCGCCGGCGGCGAGCACTGGCTCGCGCCGATGCCAGTCGGTCGCGAGTTGAAAGGCATGCCCGACTCGCAGCACCGTCGCATCGTCGAACGGGCGTCCGATGATCTGCATGCCGAGCGGCAGGCCGCTCGCCGAAAAGCCGCTGCACACGACCGCCGCCGGTCCGGCGGCGACGTTGGACGGCGTGAACAGATTCGGCTTCTTCCAGAAGTTGAGCGGGTCGTGATTGTCCAGACGCGGTGCCGCCCCCTGGCCGATGGTCAGCAGCACGTCGTAGCGGTCGAACACCTGCGCCATCTGGACTACGCTGCGACGGTGCTCGCGCGTCGCGCGGAAATAGTCGCTCGCCGAGAACAGGCAGGCGGGGAGCGCGCGCTGCAGGAAATCCCACCCGAAGTCGCCGGCGCGCTCTCGCAGCGCCTGCAGGTGGATGGTGAAGATCTCGGTCTCGGCGATGATCACCTTGATGTCGAACGACTCTTTCAGGGGACGCACGCGCGTGTTCTCGACCTGCGCCCCGAGTCCGCGCAGCACGTCGAGCGCAGTATCGAGCGCGCTGCATACGTCGCCCGACGCTGGCTGGTCTTCTTCCCAGTAGTGGCGCAGCACGCCGATGCGCAGCCCCTTCAGATCGGCGCTGAGTGCCGCGCGATAGTCGGGGATCGCGCAGCGGATCGAGCCCGCGTCGGCGGCGTCGAAGCCGGCGATCGCCTGCAACAGGATCGCGCAGTCCTCGATCGAGCGCGCCATCGGACCGCAATGGTCGAACGAGAAGGAATTCGGGATCACGCCCGCGCGCGACACGAGACCGAAGGTGGGCATCAAGCCAGAGACGCCGCACCACGACGCCGGTCCGCGGATCGAGCCGCCGGTGTCGGAGCCGAGCGCAGCAGGAACGAACCCCGCCGCGAGTGCCGCCCCCGAGCCGCTGCTCGACCCCCCGGTGAAGCAGGCGGTGTTCCACGGGTTGCGCGCAGGCGGCCACGGCAGATCGAACGACGGCCCCCCATGTGCGAACTCGTGCGTCGCGAGCTTGCCGAGCAGCACGGCGCCTGCTGCGTACAGCTTCGCTGTCGTCGTCGCGTCCGCGGTGGGTATGCGATCGATGCAGACGCGCGAGTGTCCCGAGGTAAGGATGCTTGCGGTGTCGTAGATGTCCTTCAGCGCGAACGGCACGCCGTGCAGCGGGCCTTTCCAGTCGCCGTTTGCAAGCGCCTTGTCGGCGGCCTTCGCCTGCTCGAGCGCGAGCGACGTGGTCGGCGTGATGAAGGCATTGATCTGCGGATCGAACGTGTCGACACGATCGATGAGCGCCTGGGTGTACTCGACCGACGACAGGCGCTTCGACTGGATCAGACCTGCGGCTTCGGCGATCGACAGCCGGTGCAACGCGGGTGTCGGGGGAGTTTCGGCAGAGTAGGAAGGAGCAGACATGGCGGCCTCGCGTGCGACGCTGTTGGTGATGCAGCGGACGCGGATTATCCCGCGTCCGCGCGCTTTCTGCGTCGCCCGCCGAGCGCGGGCGACTCAGCAGGCGCGTGTCGGCCGGGAATCCTCGACCCGATCGACCGCGAACGCCTTGCCGGTCCAGCGATACAGGATCGAACGCTTGCCCGCGGCCTTCGGGTCGCCCGAGGCACAGCGACCCGCATCGAGCGCAAACCAGCGCACCAGACGCCCGTCGATCAGTTCGAGTCGCACCGGACCTAGCTGCCCGTCGAAGATCGCCTTGCTCGCAGGGGTCGCCGCGTCGAACGGCAACTCGCGCACGCTGTCGGGGGGCTGATAGGCGAATACTCCCAGTACGTCGGCGTTGCCGTCGGTCGAGCGGCAGGTCACCGCTTCGACGATCGCCTCTTCGGCATTGTCGCCGTCGAGATCGGCATAGCGGATGTTCATCGAGGCGATCCGCTTCGGCGGCGAGCAGATCTTGTCGAGGCCACGGGTTCGAATGACGTAGCCGGCGAGATGGATCTTGCGGATCGAGCGATCGAGTCCGCTGCGCACCGGTGCAGCCTCGATGCCGAGCCCGGCGCCG
>JACMMK010000210.1 GCA_014379045.1 Burkholderiales bacterium | reverse complement strand
CGCGGCGCGATGCCGCGCGCTTCTTCACCGGGTCGATCTTCTCGCGCAGCGCATCGAAATCCTTGCGCTCGCCACGCACGCTGAAGAACGTCCCCTCGACATCAGCGTGTTTCCCGCTCACCTCGCATGACGCGAACAGCTGCCCGCGCAAGTTCTGCGCCGACCACGGCAGGAACAGTTCCGCCTTTACCAGCCGCTTGCGGAAGAACGCGAGGATCGCCTTGTGCAGCCGGGCGACGTCTGGCCGCCGCCTTGATGGCATCCAGCAAGTGCTGCGGCAGGCGCACGGAGATAGTCTTGGTCGAGGGCTTGAGGTTAGGCAGCACCACACGCTGCGCCTTCGCCCAGTCGAGATACTGGGTGGAGTCGCGCCCCTCGGCCTCCCAGTACGAACGCTCCTGCGCCTCGGTCTTGAACCTGGGCAGCGGCTTAGCGGGCTTGCTCATAGACGCTCCTTTCTTTGCGGTGCATGTCGCGCGCAGAGATCACCCGGATCAGGGTGCCGCCACCGCGCAAAGTGAAGGTGACGTGCAGCAGGCGCCCATCGAGGGTCTTGCCGAGGGCGTGGACGCGGACTTCCTGATCACGGTGCCGCAAGTCATCCAGCATCAGCAGAGGCTGGTTGAAGAAAATCTCTTCAGCCTCCGCCTGAGTCACCCCGTGCTTGTCATTCTTGCGGGCGTTGCCGTCGTCCCAATCGAAGCCGATGATCCGCGCAAGGTCGATCATCGGCGTACATTACCATCATATACACTCACCCGCGATCACTTCGGCTCGCAAGAGCTGCCTGCGTTGCGCGAAGTCCATCACACGCAGCCCGATGTTCAGCGGGTACGGCCAGCGGGTACGATCTTGCTAGTATCGCGATAATCCGCTGAACATCAACGCATTGCACTGCGAATTGCGGTTCAACGTCTGATCGCTTCGCCGACCCCGAGGCGTATCGAGCACGCATCACGGACCATGCCGCAGGAGCCCCGATGACCCACCTCAAGCTGCCCGCGATCGATCCCCGGGTCGTCCCCGCCGTGCGGGGCTCGAACTATCCGGAGCCGTATGCGAGCCGGGTCGCGGGACGGGTAAAGCGGCGCATCGGCGAGGCACTCGGTCTCAGGAATTTCGGGGTCAATCTGGTCCTGCTGGAACCGCGTTCGTGCTCGGCGCTGCGCCATTGGCATACGCGTCAGGACGAATTCATCTACGTGCTCGAAGGCGAGCTCGTGCTGGTCAGCGGAGCGGGCGAACAGGTTCTCGGCAGCGGCATGGCTGCCGGTTTTCCGGCAGGTCAAACCGACGGCCATCACCTGATGAATCGCACCGACCTTCCGGCGGTGTATCTGGAAGTCGGTGATCGACTTCCGGGCGATGCCGTGGTCTATCCGGACGACGATCTCGCGGCCAAGTCGAAATCGCCAGCGTGGACCTTTACCCGAAAGAACGGCGTCGAGTATTGAGGCGAATCGCGGCGCCCCGCCTCGGCGTCGTGCGGCCGCGACGGCTCAAGTTCGCAGCAGGGGCGCCGCAAAGCGTGGATGATCAAACCGATCCCCACGCCCGATACCCACGCCGGGCCCGCGACCACCGGCTCCATCCTGCTGGTCGACGACGATCCTGGGTCGATCCAATTGCTCGGGCGTATCCTCGTGGAGCTTGGCGAGGTGCGCTTCGCCACGCGCGGTGAAGACGCATTGCGCCTGGCGGGTGAGGCCGCCCCTGACCTGATACTGCTCGACGCCGAGATGCCGGGGATGTCCGGCTTCCAGGTGTGCGAAGCGCTGAAGGCGGACCCGCTGCTTGCCGATGTGCCGGTGATCTTCGTCACCAGCCATAACGAGACCGCGTTCGAACTCGCAGGGTTCGAACTCGGTGCGGTCGACTTCATCGTCAAGCCGGTCAGCCCCCCGCTGGTCAAAGCGCGGGTCAGGACCCAGCTGCGCCTGAAACGGATGAGTGACCAGCTGCGGCTCATCTCCACGATCGACGGCCTCACGGGTGTGGCGAATCGACGTCGTTTCGACGAGCGCCTGGAATGCGAATGGTCGCGCGCGCGCCGCACCCGCAATGTGCTTGCGCTCCTGATGATCGACGTCGACCATTTCAAGCGCTACAACGATCGCTACGGCCACCTCGCCGGCGACGCATGCCTGCGCGCGATCGCACAGATTCTGGATCAGGCCAGCCAGCGTCCGGCCGATCTCGCAGCGCGCTACGGCGGCGAAGAGTTCGTACTGCTGCTGCCCGACACCGATGAAGCCGGCGCCTGGCATGTCGCCACGGATATCCTGAGACGGGTCGAGGCGTGTGCGTTTCCCCATGCCGATTCGCCATCGTCCGAGTGCGTTTCAGTGAGCATCGGGCTCGCTTGCGCAAGCCCTGGCACGCAAAGCTGCTGCGCGACGCCGACGATCGATACCGCGACGAAGCTCGTGCATGCCGCTGATCTGGCGTTGTATGCTGCCAAACGCGACGGGCGAGCGCGCGCCAGGGCGGCCTCATCGCCCGCGCTTTGCGCCGCCTGACGATCGAGGCGATTACATGAATTCCGCACGATCGTTCGCGCAGGTGCGCGACTGCGTTCTGCGCCGCACGCGCGCGATGATCGCCGCACTCGGTGTGGCCGTGTACACCGGCGCGGTGGTCGCCGCGCCGCAGGTATTGACGCTTGCGGTCGCGGATGTGCCGCATACGGCGCCGCTGCTGATTGCAGAGGCCGAAGGCTACTTCGCCGCCGAAGGCCTCAAGCTGAAAGTCATCCACTGCGTGATCGGCCGTGCATGCCTGAAGCATCTGCTCGACGGTGAGGCGCATTTCGCCACCGTGGCCGATACCCCGATCGCGTTTGCGGCATTCTCGCGCAAGGACTTTGCGATCGTCGGGACGATCGCCACCTCGGGCCGCGAGCATCGGCTGGTCGCGCGTGGCGATCGAGGGATCCAGAGCGCCGCCGACCTCAAAGGCAAGCGTATCGGCATGGTCAAGGGCACCAGCGGCCACTACTTTGCCGATACCTTCCTGCTCTACAACGGCCTCGGCTCGCTGGACGTCACCGTCGTGCCACTCGACCCGAAGGATGCGGCAGGGCCGCTGGTGCGGGGAGAGGTCGACGCGTCCGCGTTGTTCGAGCCCCACGGGCGTGACGCGATCAGGCGGCTGGGCACGAACGCGCGTGTGCTGCAGGGACCGAGCTTCTTCGCGCTGACGTTCAACCTGGTAAGCGTGCCGGCCTCTGTCGGTGCCTCCGACGAAGACGTGGCGAAGCTCCTGCGCGCGGTGCAACGGGGCAATGCGCTGATCCGCAACGACCCGGTCCGTGCGCGCGCGATCGTCGGCGCCGCATTGAAGATCGAGCCGGGTCTCCTCGCCGAAATCTGGAACGACTTCGATTTCCGCCTGCAACTCGGGCAGTCGCTCGTGACCACGCTCGAAGCGCAGGCACGATGGACGATGCGCGACAAGCTGGTGCCACCGGGATCGCGCCTGCCCGACTTCCTCGACCTCATTCGCGTCGAGCCCCTGCGCCGACTCGAGCCGCGCTCGGCGCGTCTAATCAGGTAGATCGCGATGCGCATCAGGCTTCTGTTGATCGCCGGGCTCGTGCTGGCGTTCTCGATGATTGCCATCCGGCTGGTGATACTCGACCTCCGCGAGACCCAGGGCACCCAACTCGATCAATTCCAGCTCGACGTGGAGCGCATCTCGCGCGATGCCGCGAGCCTGCTCGTGCTGAGCCAGGATTACCTGCTGCACGAAAGCCCGCGCGCGATCCGCCAGTGGCATGCGGTGCATGCCGATCTGAGCCGCACCCTGCCACCGGTGTTGGCCTATGCAGCCGAACTGCGCGGCGAGGTCGCGACGCTGAGCGAGGTCACGGCCAACCTGCCGGCGCTGTTCCAGGCGGTCGAGTCCGCGGTCAACGACCCGGACCGCGCGAAATCCCGGCCGAGGCTCGACATGCTCGCCGATCATCTGGTGGCCGAAACGCGGCGCATCAGCGACGGCGCGTTCGAGCTGGCCGAAGAGCTCGCCGAGATCCGACGCGCACGCGATCTAAGTGACCAGCGTGTGACGCTTTCGACGTTATCGGCGTTCGGGCTGTTGATCGTCGCCCTCAGCGTACTGGTGATGCGGCGCGTACTGCGTCCGTTGGCCGGGTTGCAGCGGGCCGCCTTGGCCGTACAGGCGGGCAACCTCGCCGCGCGCAGCGGTTATCGTGCGAACGATGAGTTTGGAGCGCTGTCGAGAATCTTCGATCAGATGACGCACACCCTGCAGGACCGCGAAGCGACCCTGCAGGGTGGCAATGCCAGCCTTGCCGCGAGCGAGGCGTCGCTGGCTGCCGCCCGGCGCGACCTGCAGAACATCCTCGATGCAGTGCCCTCGGTGATCGTTTCCTGGGACCGGTCGATGTGCAACCGCTTCGCCAATCAGACCTATCGGACCTGGTTCGGCATCGATCCGGAACGCATGCCGGGCCTGTCGGCGCAGAAACTGCTCGGCGAGCGTTTCGAACCGATCCGTCCCTACATGGAGGCCGCATTGCGCGGCGAGCCGCAGGTGTTCGAGCGCACCTTCATGAAGTTCGACGGCTCGGGCGAGCGGCATACGCTGACGCACTACGTGCCCGACGTCTTCGACGGCGAAGTGCGTGGTTTCTACGCCATCATCCAGGATCTCACGCGGCAGACACAGGACAGGGCGCTGCTGCAGCAGGCGAACGATCGCTTCGCGATCGCCGCCGATTCGGCGGATATCGGTGTCTGGGAATACGATCCCGCGGCGGGCACGCTCGTCTGGGACGAGCGCATGTACCGCCTTTATCAGGTCGAGCGTTCTCCCGTGCCCGAGCCGTACGCACTGTGGGCGTCGCGCGTCCATCCCGACGACCGTGGGCGTGTGGAGGACCTGCTCGGTGCCGCTCTCCGCGGCGAATGCGACTTCGACCCCGAGTTCCGGATCGTGTGGCCCGATGGTCAGGTGCGTCATCTCAAAGCGAACGCGCGCGTCCTCCACGACCGTGCCGGCGCGGTGTCGCGCATGACCGGCGTGAACATCGACATCACGGAGCGCAAGCGCGCCGAGCTCGACCTGCAGGAGACGTCATCGCTGCTCAGTACGGTGCTCGAGTCCGCATCCGAGGTGTCGATCGTCGCCACCGACGCGAGTTTCACGATCAGGGTGTTCAATGCGGGCGCCGAGCGACTCCTCGGGTACGGGGCCGAGGAGGTCGTGGGCCGTGCCAAGCTCCAGTTCATCCACGACGCGGCGGAGGTGCTCGCGCGCGGCGGCGAACTCAGCGCGCGACTGGGTTTCCAGGTCGAGGGCGACGCGGTGTTCGTGGAGCCGTCGACGCTGCGGCGCCCACGCGAATGGACCTACGTGTGCAAGGATGGTCAGCGCGTGGTCGTATCGCTGGTGATGACGGCGATGCGCACCGCGACCGGAGACCTGCTCGGCTACCTCGGCGTCGCGCATGACGTGACGCGCCAGAAGCAGTACGAAGAGTCGCTGCGCGAGGCGATGCAGAAGGCCGAGCAGGCCAGTAACGCCAAGAGCCAGTTCCTCGCCAACATGAGTCACGAGATCCGCACACCGATGAATGCGGTGCTCGGTCTGTCGTATCTGCTGGGGCGCACCAGGCTCGACGTCGAACAGGCGTCCTTGCTCGCGAAGATACAGCTGGCCAGCACATCTCTGCTGGCGGTGATCAACGACGTGCTCGATCTGTCGAAGATCGAAGCCGGCGAGCTGATGATCGAATGTGTGCCGTTCAGCCTGCAGGACCTGCTCGAGCAGATCGAAGGCGTGATGAAAGTTCACGCCGACGCGAAGGGCATCGCGCTCCATCTGGAAGTGCCGACGGACCTGCCGCTCGCGGTCGAAGGCGACGTCACGCACCTGAAGCAGGTGCTCACCAATCTCCTCTCCAACGCGATCAAGTTCACCGATCGCGGCGGCGTCGGCCTGCACGTGTCCCATGTCTGCGCCACCCTGACCCGGGTGACCTTGCGTTTCGACGTCAGGGATACCGGCATCGGCATTGCGCCCGCGGTACAAACCCGACTGTTCACGCCGTTTGCACAGGCCGATGCATCGACCACCCGGCGTTTCGGTGGAACGGGACTGGGCTTGTCCATCGTCAAGCGGCTCGCCCATCTGATGGGTGGCGAGGTTCATATCGACAGCACGCCCGATGTCGGCAGTGAATTCTCGGTCGTACTTAGTTTCGCCCTGGCTGCACCCGATGCCGTCCTGCAACGGGACGCGGCCAGTACCACCGGCGACTGCGACGTCGCGGGACTCAGAGTCCTCGTCGTCGACGACAGCGCGATCAACCTCGACGTGGCCAAGCGCATTCTCGAGCTCGAAGGCGCATCAGTGTCGGTCGCCGCGAACGGACAGGAAGCGTTCGAATGCCTGCAGGCAAGCCCCCATGCCTACGATGTCGTGCTGATGGATGTGCAGATGCCCGTGCTCGATGGGCATCAGACCACGCGTATGGTGCGGGAACGACTCGGTTTGACGGATCTGCCGATCATCGCGTTGACCGCCGGTGCGCTGACGAGTGAACGGGAGCGGGCGGTCGCGGCCGGCATGGATGATTTCATCAGCAAGCCGTTCGACCCGCAAGCCTTGATGCGGACCATTCGCCGACACGTGCGCGCGAAACAGGGGGCGCGTCCCGAGCGCCTGGAGGGTGTTCGGCGCACGTGCTATCCCTCAGCGGCCAATTGGCCTCAGATAGCGGGTATCGACGCGGTGGACGCCTGCACGCGGCTGGGCTGTGATCAGCCCCTGTTCCGCGCGCTGTTGCAGCGACTGTTGGACGAACACCAGCACGAACACGTCGAAATCGCCGAGAGCACTGCCGACGCGGCGTCGCTGGTCGTTCATGCGGGCCGTATGCACAAGCTGCGGGGCAGCGCTGGGATGCTCGGCGCCAAGGCCCTGCAACAGCTTGCCCGCGAGGCCGAGGCGGCATGCAACGCGGGGGTGCCGGAAGCCGCCGCCAGATTGTCCAGCGAGGTCTGGGTACATCTGCGGCAACTGCGCGTAGACGCCCGTGCCGCGTTCGGCGCTGCTGAAGCGGCTGCAACCGACGCGCGGGCCGCGGCGGAGGAGGCGCTCGGCACCGACGCGATCGGCGATCTCGTCGACATGTTGACGCAGCAGAACCTGTTGGCGCTCGACCGTTTCAACGCCTTGTCGGCGCAACTTCGACAGCGCCTCGGCGCCGAGTCGTACGACCGCGTTCGCGGCCATATCGACAAGCTTCAGTTCGATGCAGCCGCCAGGGTTCTGGAGACAGTTCCCGGGTAGCGCGCAGCCGGGGTCGAATGCCGACGATGCGAGCGCGCCCGTCTCGAGCGCGACCCGCGTTTCTTGGTGCTGCGCGGTCTAGCGCCTGCGCGCGCGCGCGCCGAGGAAGGCCAGCCCGGCCAGCATCAGTCCGTACGTTTCCGGCTCCGGTATGGCGGCGACCGCGGTGACCGTTCCCCGGTAGGAGCCCGGGCCGTTCGGATTTCCTTCGGCATCGAGCACGGCGCCGAAGACCGTCAGCGTCAGCGGCACGTCGCCGGTGACGAGGGCACCGAAGCTGAAGTCGATCAGGCCGGCTTCCGGAAAGAAGCTGAAGTTCTGGTCGTTCAGGCTGGCCGTGAAGAAGCTGACCGGGCCGGTGACGCTCGACAGCGTCACCGAGACCTGCCCGTCGAAGGTCTCCGGGAGGAACGAGAACACGTCGATGAAGAGGCCGTCGACGGGCTGCAGGAATTCGGCCGAGAACACTCCGGGTCCTGTCGGCAGGAGTGTGATCGGTGGCGGATCCGCGCGCGAGAGACCGGCCGCGCCCACAAGCGCAGCGGCAAGGAAGAAGTGCTTGAGTTTCATGATGTGCTCTTTCAGCGGTTTCAACGAATGTCCGGACGGGGCGGTGGTCGAACCGCGCCCCCCGGG
>JACMMK010000209.1 GCA_014379045.1 Burkholderiales bacterium | reverse complement strand
GTCCCGCGCGAGCGGGTGCGTTCGTGGCTTGCAGGATCGATCCTGCTCGCGTGCGCCGGAATCGCCGCGGCACAACAGGCGCCGAACTATCCCGACCGGCCGGTGCGGGTGGTCAACCCGTCGTCTCCCGGCGGCGGCGCGGATGTCATCTCACGGATCCTGATGCAGGAAGTGTCGAAGAGCCTCGGGCAGACGTTCATCATCGACAACCGGCCCGGCGCGGCGAACATCATCGCCACCGAGATCGCCGCGAAAGCGCCGGCAGACGGCTACACCCTGCTCATTGCGGCCACCGGCACGTTTGTGACCAACCCGTTGATCTACGCTAAGTTGCCGTATTCGCTCAAGGATTTCGAGACGATCAGCATCGTTGCGGACGCGCCCTTCATCCTGTCGGTGCACCCGAGCGTCCCTGCCAAAACGCTTTCCGAATTGATTGCCTTTGCCAAGATACAGGATGGAAAACTGTCCTTCGCGTCGTTTGGCAAGGGCAGTTCGTCGCACCTGGCCGGTGAACTGTTCCAGTCGCTCGCGGGCGTCAAGATGATCCATGTACCGTACAAGGGCAGTGCGCCGGGTATGGCCGACCTCGTCGCAGGCATGATCACGATGAGCTTCGACAGCGGGTTGGCATCGATTCCGCACATCCAGGGGCGCCGGATTCGTCCGATCGGGGTTGCATCGCCCAAGCGGCTGCCCAGCCTGCCCGACGTGCCGACTTTCGTCGAACTCGGCTTGACCTCGTTCGAAGCGGGTACCTGGTACGGCGTGATGGCGCCAGCGCGCACTCCGCGCGACATCATCACGCGCTTGCATGGCGCTATCGTCAAGGCCCTGGCCATTCCCGAAGTGGGCAAGCGCATCACTGATCTGGGTACAACCGTCGTCGGCAACACGCCGGAGGAGTTCAGCGCTCAGATCGCGCGTGAGCGCGAGCGCTGGGCGGCGGTGGTGCAACAGGCTGGGATCAAGGCCGAATAGGTGAGCGTCGAGCCGGATCCGCGCCACATCGTGAGGCTATCCGCGGCACATGGCCATGCCCACGGAACGATCGTGCGCGCCGAGGCGATCCCGGTGTCCCTGCCACTGGCCAGACACGTGCTGATGGGGGGAGGGCAGCGGATCGAGCGATCGGAGTCGCTGCTCGTCAGGCTCCAAGGCGACAACGGCCTGGTGGGTTGGGGAGAAGCGTCGGCGGCGCCGATGATGACTGGCGAGACCTTGCCGGGCATGACCGAAATCGCCCGCCGCTTTCTCCTGCCCTCACTCATCGGCAAGGACGTGCTCCAGCGCGCTCTGCTGGAGCAGCGCCTGAATCGCGCAACGCCGGGCAACAGCGCGGCCAAGGCTACCTGCAACATCGCACTCTATGATCTGCTGGGCAAGTATCTCGGTGTGCCGGTGCACGCGTTGCTGGGCGGCCTCGCGCGCGAGACGCTGCCTGTCATGCACCTGCTGGCGAATGCCTCGGTGGAAGAAGATGTGTACGAGGCCCTCGAAAAGCACGCGGAAGGCATCCGCCTGTTTAAACTCAAGGTGGGCGTGAAGCCTGTGGAGCAGGAGATCGCCATGCTGCGCACGCTGCGCGACGCGCTCGGGCCGGCGGCCCGACTGTGTGCCGATGCAAACGCGAGTATGGTCGTGCGCGATGCGTGCGCGCTGGCGCGTGCAGCGGCCGAAGCCGATCTCTTGTTTTTCGAGCAGCCGTTGCCGCACGACGATCTCGCCGGGGCACTGTCAGTAGCCCGTGCCTCGATGACGCCGATGTGCGCCGACGAGTCGGCACACGATGTCGAACACATCATCGCCTGGCAGCGCGCGGGTGCCATCACGGGCGTGAATCTGAAGACGATCAAGCTCGGCGGAATCGCCGGCGTGATGCGCGCGGCGATCGTGGCCGACCAGCTCGGGCTCAGGATCAATCTCGCCTGCAAGGCGGGTGAATCCAGCATCGGCACCGCTGCGCTCGTTCACCTCGGCTACACCGTTCCCAATCTCGATTGGGGCATCACCCCCAGCAGCCAATACCTTGCCGAAGATCTCGTCACACGCCCTGTGCTGCCGTTCGCGGGAAGCATCGCGCCGCTGGCGGGCGCCGGGCTCGGCGTCGAAGTGGACGAATCCGCTGTCGCGCGCTTCTCCATACGAATGGACATCGATCAGGGCGCACCGCTACAGGCCGGCGACTGACACGAACATGACCACTGCAGGGGCAGCGACATGGCGGCGCTGGATGAGGGTTCACTAGACACTATCGTGATCGAACCCGACCTCACACGGCTGTTCGCGCCGCGCTCGGTCGCGCTCGTCGGCGCCACCGATCACCCGTCCAACTTCGGCGGTCGGGTGTTCCGGGCAATGCTCAACTTCGGATACCTGGGGAAGATCTATCCGGTCAACACGCGCCTCAAGGACATCTACGGACTCACGTGTTTTCCGAGCATCGACGACGTACCGGAGACGCCCGACCATGTAGGCATCATCGTTTCGGTCGAACGCGTGTTCGACGTGCTCGCGCAATGCGCCGCGCGGGGCGTGCCCTTCGTCACCGTCTACACCGCGGGGTTTGCTGAAACGGCCACCGCCGAGGGCTGCGCGCGCCAGGCGCGGCTGGTCGCGATCGCCCGCGCGTCGGGCATGCGCATCATGGGCCCCAACTGCAACGGGGTGATCAATTTCGTCGACGGGTTCGCGATGACCTCGACCGGCGCGATCGGCGGGCCGCGTCGGCCCGCCGGCAATGTCGGCGTGGTGAGTCACAGCGGCGGACTGGGACAGATCACGGTCATGTGGCGCGCGCAGATGTCGGGCCTGGGCGTGTCGTACGAGGCGAGCTGCGGCAACGAAGCCGATCTCGACACCCTCGACTTCGCGCGCTTCATGTTGCGTTCGCCCTGCACCGACATCGTTCTGATGGCGATCGAAAGCTTCAAGGACGGCGCGAAACTGGAGGCAGTCGCGCGTGAAGCGCTCGAACGCGAGAAGCCGATCGTCGTGCTCAAGCTGGGCCGCACCGCGGCCGGCAGTCGCGCCGCGGCGTCGCACACCGGCGCGATCGCCGGGGTCGACGACATCTACGAAGCAGCGTTCCGGCAATACGGGATGCTGCGTGTGAACACCTGCAACGAGCTGTATGAAACCGCGATTCTGCTGCGTAACCGGCGCTGGCCGACGGGCCGTCGCGTCGCATCGGTGGCGGCAACCGGCGGCAACATCGTGCACGTCGCCGACATGGGGGCCGATCAGGGGCTCTCGTGGCCCGAGTACACGCCGCAGACCCAGGCCGTGCTCGGCGGTTTGCTTCCTGGCTACGGCAGCAGCATTTTGAATCCGAGCGACCTTACTTCACTCGCAACCGGCGAGCCGGCGATGTTCGCGCGCGCGCTCGAAGCGATCGCCGACGACCCGAATATCGATGCGATCGCACCCCTGTTCTCGTTCGTATCGCGCAGTCAGATCGAGGCGGGCGCTGAATTCATCCGCGCCTGTCGCAAACCCGCGGCGATGATATGGATCGGCGGTTGCACCGACGACGCGCATCCGACGGCGGACGAGCTGGTCGCGTCGGGCATTCCTGTGTACCGCGATGCACTTCCGTGCCTGCGTTCGATCCGCGCGGCGGCGGATTTCGGCGAAAGGGTCGAGATCCGACGGCAGGGCAAGGACATCGCGCAGCGACCCGCAGGCATCGCGATCGAGTCGGCACGCGCCCGGATCGCCACGGTCTCGGGCTGGCTCGGCGAGCGTGAGGCGAAACAGGTGCTCGCCGAGTACGGCTTTCCCGTGACCCGCGAGGGCCTTGCTCGTAGCGCAGACGAAGCGGTGCGCCATGCGGCGCAGCTCGGCGTCCGGGTCGCATTGAAGATCGACTCGCCCGACATCGTGCACAAGACCGATGCCGGTGCAGTACGCCTCGACCTCGACACCGGCGACCATGTGCGTCAGGCATTCGACGACATCATGCAGGCGGCCACGCGCGCGCGGCCGGATGCCCATCTGAACGGTGTGCTGGTCCAGGAGATGGTGCCGCGAGGCGTCGAGATGATCCTCGGGGTGGTGCGCGATCCCGTCTTCGGTCCCGTCGTCGCCGTCGGGTTCGGAGGCATTCACGTGGAGGTGCTGCGCGACATCCGTTATCGCATCGCGCCGACCACCGTTGATGAGGCGCGTGCAATGCTCGCCGAACTGCGCGGCGCGAAGCTGCTCGACGGGGTGCGCGGCACGCCGCCGCGCGACATCGAGTGCCTCTGCGACCTCATCGTGCGCCTGTCCTGGTTCGCCCACGACCTGCGCGAGCAGGTCGTCGAGGTGGACATCAACCCGCTGGTCGT
Organism: Burkholderiales bacterium; assembly: GCA_014379045.1. Taxonomy (GTDB): domain Bacteria; phylum Pseudomonadota; class Gammaproteobacteria; order Burkholderiales; family CAIKXV01; genus CAIKXV01. The sequence goes on along the minus strand of JACMMK010000209.1, from coordinate 22,367 downwards.
GTTCGAACGTGGCGCCGGTGCGCGCGTGGTCGACGCGCTGATCGTCGTGGCGCAGAGAGCGGACGGACCACAGGTCGCGCAGCCGACGCGCGACGGTCGCGCTGCGCCGCCACCGGGCGCATCTACCTGAGCTGTTCGAGCTTGAGCCCGGCGTCCTTGAAGAAGCGGGTCCAGCGCGCCAGTTCGTCCCGGATGTAGAGGCTGAACTGACGGGGCGTGTTGGGCACAGCGGCATCCAGACCCTGCCGGTTCAGACCCTCTCTGAAATCCGCCGCGGCGATCGCCCGCATGGTTTCGCCGTTCAGTCTGTCCACGATGGCGGCTGAGGTCGCTGCGGGCACGGCGACACCGAACCATTGCACGACTTCGAAACCCGGCAGACCCGATTCCGCGAGTGTAGGAATCTCGGGCGCCGCGTCGGAGCGTTTGGCACTGGTCACGCCGAGCCCCTTCAGCTTGCCCGCCTTGATCTGCGGCAACGAGGTCGAGATCGCGCCGAACAGCAGCTGGACATGGCCACCGAGCAGATCGTTCGCGGCCGGCGCCCCACCCTTGTAGGGAACGTGCATCAGGCGGATGCCGGCCGAGTGCGCGAACAACTCGCCGATGATGTGCGAGGTGGTGCCGGTGCCGGGTGAGGCGAACGTGATCGTACCCGGCGCGCCTTTCGCGAGCTGGATCAGGTCCTTCACCGTCTGCACCGGCACCGACGGATGGGCGACCAGAATGTTGGGGACCATCACCGCGAGCGCTACCGGCGCGAAGTCGCGCTGTGGGTTGTACGGGAGCGTTGCTTCCAGGCTCGGACCGAACGCAAAGTTGCTCGAGGACGCGAGCAGCACTGTGTAGCCGTCGGCGGGTGCTTTCGCCGCGAGCTCGACGCCGATGACACCGCCCGCACCCGCACGATTGTCGACGAGGACCTGCCGCCCGAGGGCCTCGGTGTACTTCTGGGCGAGCATGCGGGTGACCGCGTCGGCCGCGCCGCCTGCGGGAAACGGACAGACGAAACGGATGGGTTTGTCGGGCCATGGCTGCGCGCGGGCCTGCTCAGGAGCCGGCAGCACGAGACACGACACGATCACTGCAACAAAAGCGAGTCTGCGACGTGCGGGCATGATCTCGTCCTTCATGAATTCGGCGTATCGATAGCCGGAAGGTGTTCTCGCTCACCTGCTCAATACATGTACTGGCCGCCGTTGACGTGAATGACCTGTCCGGTGACGAAGCCGGCATCGTCGCCCGCCAGGTACACACACGCTGCGGCGATCTCGTCGGGCGACCCGAGCCGCTTGACTGGAATCTGCGCCAGACGCATCTGCACCCAGTTCGGCGGGTACTGACTCCAGTCACGGTTCGTATCCATCGAGCCTGGCGACACGGTGTTGGCGGTGATGGCGAACTCCCCGAACTCCACCGCGATCGCCTTCGCGAACGCATGCATTCCGGCCTTGCAGACGATGTTGTGCGCGCGCGTCGGGATGTGCCCGGCGAACCCGTCGACGCCCGAGATGTGAATGAGCCGACCCCAACGGCGCTCCTTCATGCCGGGGATGACGGCGCGCGCCATATAGAAACAGGAGCTCAGATTCGTGTTGAGGGTCTGATCCCAGTCTTCGATGGTGATGTCGAGGAAAGGCTGCAGACGCCGGATCGACACGTTCGATACCGCGATGTCGACCGCGCCGAACTGGTCGGCGGTCTGTTCGACCATGCGCGCGACCGCGGCCGGGTCGCCGACGTCAGCCATGATGCCGATCGCCTCGCCTCCGAGCGCGCGCACTTCGGCAACGACCTCGTCGACGATCGCCTGGTTGCGATGGCCGTTGATCACGACCTGCGCGCCCTCGCGGGCGAAGGCGAGCGCGATCGACCGACCGATGTTCTGCCCCGAGCCGGTAATGAGCGCGGTGCGACCCGCCAGTCGCCCCGGCTTCGCTGCGTCCTGAGTCATGCGTCCTCCTCCGTGGCCCGTCCTGTTGTTCAGGTTCGGCGTGTCTTATGATAGGACAAACTGGGGACGCACTCGTCAAGGCCGAAGTGGCGCGCGACCGCTCGTTCGAGCGGCGACAGGCCGCCACGCAGCAGTGCAGGAGGGGACATCATCGACATGATGCAAGGCAAGGTGGTTGTGGTCACCGGCGCGGGCGGCGGCATCGGCCGCGACATCGCGCTCGCGATGGCCGAGCAGGGCGCGCAGGTGGTCGTCAACGACATCGGGGCAACGCTGGCGGGCGAAGCGCCTGCGGCCAGTGGCACCCCGGCCGCGCAGCAGGTCGTCGACGAGATCGCGCAGTCCGGCGGCGAAGCGGTTGCGTGCTCGGAGTCGGTCGCCACCTGGAGTTCGGCCGAGAAGATCGTCCAGTGCGCGCTCGATCGCTTCGGGCGCATCGATGCCGTCGTGAACAATGCCGGCAACCTGCGCGATCGCATCTTTCACAAGATGACCGAGGACGATTGGCACGCTGTCATCGGCGTTCATCTGAACGGCAGTTTCTTCGTCAGTCGGGCCGCTGTCAATCATTTCCGCACGCAGAATCACGGCGCATTCGTACACATGACGTCGGCGTCGGGGCTGATCGGCAACTTCGGACAGGCCAACTATTCGGCCGCCAAGCTCGGGATCGTGGCGCTGTCGAAGAGCATCGCGCTCGACATGGAACGTTACAACGTCCGGTCGAACTGCATTGCGCCGTCGGCGTGGAGCCGCATGACGAGTTCCATCCCGTCGAACACGCCGGACGAGCGCGATCGCGTCGAGAAGCTGAAACGGATGGAATGCCGCAAGATCGCACCGATGGCGGTCTACCTCGCGAGCGACGCGGCAGTAGCAGTGACCGGGCAGATCTTCGCGGTGCGCGCCAACGAGATCATGCTGATGGGACAGTCACGGCCGCTGCGTTCGGTGCACATGAGTGACGGGTGGACACCGCAGCGGATCGCCGAGACGGCGATCCCGTCCATGCAGAAACATTTCTATCCACTGGATCGCTCGGCCGACGTGATGAGCTGGGATCCGATCTAGTCACGAAGCGTCTGCCGGCCCTGGAGAGCCGGCACAGAAACAGAGTGCGCCACGCAACGAGCGCACCGTTTTCATCACGGAGGAGGACTCGTGTACTCGAAGCCTACGGTGTGTCTGCTGGCCGGCTTATGGCCGTTCGCATCGGCGCTGGCGGCCCAGCCGGATCCGGGCCCAGGCAAATACCCTGACCGTCCGGTGCGGGTCGTGGTGCCGGTCGCGGCCGGCGGCGGCACCGACATCATCGCGCGGATCGTCATGTCGAAACTGAGCGACCATGTCGGCAAGTCGTTCGTGATCGACAATCGATCGGGTGCCGGTGGCCTCCTCGGCAACGAGGTCGTCGCGAGGTCGCAGCCCGATGGCTACACGTTGTTGTTCACTTATGCGGCGCATACGATCGTACCGTTCATCTACAGCCGGATTCCCTACGACGTTCACAAGGATTTCGTCGCGGTGACGATGGTCGGTGTGCAGCCGTTGCTGCTCGCCGCCCACCCTGGGGTCAAGGCGAGCACGGTACGCGAACTCGTTGGGTATGCGCGCGCGAACCCCGGCACGCTCAACGTCGCACTCGCCTCATCGAGCAGTTCGGGGGCGCTCGCCGCCGAACTGTTCAAGATGATCACCACCACGCAGATGACGCTGATTCCGTTCAAGGGAGGAGGGCAGGCCATGACCGCGCTGATCGCAGGCGAGGTACAACTGATGTTCGCCACGCCACAGGTCGTCATCCCGTATCTGAAAAGCGGGCGCGTGAAGGTGCTGGGCGTCACTGGCAAAGAGCGGGTGTCCTATCTGCCCGACGTCGCCACGTTGACCGAGGCCGGAATCAAGGACCTCAATACCGCCCCCTGGCAGGGCTTGATGGCGCCGGCGAAGACGCCGCCCGCGATCATCGACTATCTCTACCGGCAGATTCTCGAGGTACTCAAGACGCCTTATGCGCAGGAACGGTTTGCTGCGGCCGGCACCGACATCGTGGGGAGCTCGCCGAAGCAGTTCGGTGAGCTCATCGACCGCGAACTCGCGCAGAACAGCCGGGTGATCCGGGCGGTGGGAATGAAGGCCGAATGAAACCCGACTCCCGCAAGGCAGGGCGGACCGCGCGATGCCGATACTGACCGACATCCGTGGCCACGTCGGGGTCCTCACGCTCAGTCGCCCCGAGGTGCGCAACGCGTGGTGCGAACCGTTCTATCGCGAGCTCGCCGATCGGTTGCGCGAGCTCGAGGACGAGCCCGCGGTCCGCGCGGTGATACTGACCGGCGACGAGGCCGGCCGTGCATTCTGCGCCGGGGCGGATCTGAAGAACCCGAACACGCATGTGGTGAATTCGGTGGGTGACTTCGTGCGCAATCTGCCCCGACGTCGCTTCCACGCGTTCAGGACGATCGACGATTTCCCCAAGCCACTGATCGCCGCGGTCAACGGCTACGCGATCGGCATCGGTGCGATCGTCACCTATTGCTGCGATCTGATCGTCGCATCCGAACGCGCCGAATGGCGCCTGCCGCAGGTCAGTCTGGGAATCCTGCCCGCGCAGGGGGCTCTGGTACGGTTGAGCAGATGGGTTGGGAAGGGACATGCAATGCGCATGGGCATGGGGTTTCCGCTCAAGTCGGATGAAGCCTTCCGGATCGGCCTCGCCCAGTGGCTCGTCCCTCACGACGAACTGATGACGAAGGCGCTGGAAGTCGCGACGCACATCTGCGCGCATCCACCCCTCGCGAGCCGCTTGACGAAGGAGTCGCTGAACCAGGGAATCGACATGCCGGACCTTTCCGATTCGGCGTTGATGGACCTCTACCGCTTCAAGGTGCTCGAAGGCACCGACGACAAGCAGGAGAGCCACGAGGCGTGGCGCGAGAAGCGTACGCCGACGATCAAGGATCAGTAGCCCGCTCCACGCCACGAAGGGGTTTCGTTTGGGAAAGTTCAAGTATCTGTTCGACCCGCGCGCGATTGCAGTGATCGGCGCGAGTCCGGAGGCACACCGACCCGGTGCGCAGACCATTCGGGCATTGCAGGACAATCGCTTCGACGGGCGGGTCTATCCGGTTAACCCGAAGTATCCCGAGCTCGCCGGGCTGCCCTGCTATCGCTCGATCGCCGACGTGCCGAAGCCGTGCGATATCGCGGTGATCGCGCTCCCGGCCACGCTGGTACCGGAAACGATCGCCGCGTGCGGTGCGCAGGGCGTGCGCTTCGCGGTGGTCCTGGGTGGCGGCTTCCGCGAAGCCGGCGAAGCGGGGCAGAGGCTGGAGTCGCAGATGCTCAGCGCAGCCCGTGAGCACGACGTGCGCATCGTCGGTCCGAATTGTCTCGGTCTGGTCAACGTCCATGCGCGGGCGTACGCCGCATTCGGCAGCCTCGCCCGCCCGCCCGTCCTGAGTCCCGGGCCGGTCTCGGCGGTGATCCAGAGCGGCGGTTTCGGCAACAGCCTCGTGGTGCGCTGCGGACTCGCCGGCATCGGCTTTCGGCTGGTGGTGGCGAGCGGCAGCGAAAGCGATCTCGGCACGCCTGAACTGATCGAGGCGATGGTCGATGACCCGCAGACGCGTCTGATCCTGATCTACATGGAGGGCGTGCGCGATGGGCCGCGCTTCGTGGCTGCGGCGCGGCGCGCGCTGGCCGAGGGCAAGCCGATCGTCGTGTGGAAAGCGGGCAATACCCGGCAAGGCATCAAGGCCGCAGCCTCGCACACGGCGAACATGACGGGCTCCTATGACATCTACCGGGCGGTGTTCCGGCAATGTGGCGTGGTCGAGGTGCACGACATGGAAGAGGCGATCGCCTGCGTCCAGTCCCTGCTCGTGTACTCCGACCGACCGGCAGGCGATGAGGTGGCGATCATGGGCGGGTCGGGCGGTTCGGCCGTGGTGTTCTCCGACGCGGCCGATCGGTACGGACTGCGCCTGTCGCGCCTCGCGCCCCAGACCAGTGCAGTACTGAAGCGTGTGCTGCCGGGCACCGCTTCGCTCGACAATCCGATCGATTACGCGGCGGGATTCATCACGAACGCGAACGCAGCGCGCTTTCGCGACGCGGTGGACGCGGTGCTGGATGATCCGGGTGTGTCCCAGCTCGGTGTGATGCTGGCGACGACCACCGGCGAAGCTGCCGCAAATGGCGGCAAGGTGTTGGCCGAGGCGGTGGCGCGTCATGCGAAGCCGGTCTTTGTATTCCTCTCGGTGCCGCGCGAAACGACCGCCGGTGGGCAGGACGCGCTCGAGCGCGCCGGCATCCCGGTGTTCCCGACACCGACACGCGTAGCGCTTGCGATGAAGGTGCTGTCGGAGTACGAGAAGGCACGCAGTGAACTGCACCGTCTTGCCGCCGGTCGAATGGCCGATTCGCCGCCGCCCGCTACGCAGTTCCCCTCGTATTCGGGAGCGTTGAGTGAACACGAGAGCAAGAACTTTCTTGCCGCCTGGGGCGTCCGCGTCACGGCTGACCGACTGATACCGGCTGCACCGTTGGAAGCGACGGATGCGAGCGGATGGACGTTCCCGGTTGCGCTGAAGGTCGTCTCGCGCGACATTGCGCACAAGTCGGACATCGGTGGCGTGCAACTCGACATCGCCAATGCCGATGAGCTCGTCAACGCAGTCAGTGAAATGCTCGAGCGCGTGCGCGCGCGTGCACCGGAAGCGGCGCTGGACGGCCTGCTGGTCTCGGAAATGATCGGCGACGCCCTGGAGACGATCGTGGGCGTGGTCAACGACGAGGTGTTCGGACCGGTCGTCGCGCTCGGGATGGGGGGCATACTCGCCGAGACGCTGCAGGACATCACGTACCGTCTCGCCCCGTTCGACCTTAAAACCGCGCATCAGATGGTCGGCGAGTTGCGCGCCTGCGCGATGTTCTCGGGTGTTCGCGGGAACGCGGCGGCAGACATCGACGCGCTGGCCGCCACCCTGGTGACGGTCTCCAATATGTCGTGGCATTTGCGGAACCGAATTGCGGAGGTGGAAATCAATCCGCTATTGGTCAGGTCCACAGGACACGGCGTCGTCGCTGCCGACGCGCTGATGAGATTTCGATGAGGCGCCATGCCAGAATTCTCGGTGATCGGCGTTGCACCCATCGATGAGGAGAAACCGGATGCTGAAGATCGCAGGTGTGCAGTTCATCGGCCAGGCCGACAAGGAAGCGAACATCCGGACGGCGATCCGCCTCGTGCGGCGCGCGGCCGCCCAGGGCGCGAAGATGGTCTGCCTCGCGGAACTCTTCAGCACGATGTATTTTTGCGTGGAGACGCGCGAGGAATACTTCGACTGGGCGGAGCCCATCCCGGGGCCGACGATCGATCGCATGAGTGCGGTGGCGCGCGAGACCGGCATCGTCCTGATCGCACCTATCTTCGAACGCACGCTCGACGGTCGGTTCTTCAACACGGCAGCCGTCATCGGCCCCGACGGCAAAGTCATCGGCAAATACCGCAAATCGAGTATTCCGTTCATGGACGTCGGTCGCAGTTCCGAGCCGCGCGGCAACGAGAAGTTCTATTTCGAGCCGGGTGATCTTGGTTTTCCCACCTTCGACACGCCCTTTGGCCGCATCGGTATCCTGATCTGCTATGACCGCCATTTTCCCGAAGCGGCGCGCGTGCTGGGCCTGGGCGGGGCCGAAATCGTCTTCGTGCCCACAGCGACGACGTCCATGACGCGCTATCTTTGGGATCTCGAACTGCGCGCGCACGCATTGGCGAACATCTACTACGTCTGCGGCGTCAACAAGGTGGGGGTGGACGCGGGCGGTTCGTCGCGCAATCACTTCGGCAACAGCATGGTGATCAATCCGCGCGGCGAGATCCTCATCGAAGCGAGCGACAGCGAAGAAGACATCGCAATCGCTGAGGTCGACTTGTCGGTGATTCTCGAACTGCGGGCCCTGTGGGCCTACTACCGCGATCGGCGGCCAGATCAGTACGGCCCGCTGTTGAAACCTGTTGCGCCGCCAGCCGTGCGGAAGGGCGCATGAGTCGCAGTCACGTTTGCCACAGTCACATCTGGCAGCGCGACAGACCCGACTTCTATTCGGGACGCGCGCCCGAAGACTTCACCACGGCGCCCCACTTCGCGATTTCGGCGTTCAAGAACTGCGCCGCCTGTTCTGGCGTGTCCCCGATGACCTCGAAGCCCTGGGCACCGATGCGGCCGACGACGTCGGGAGAGCGCAGGGCCTTCAAGGCCGCCCGGTTTACTAGCTCGATCACGTTGCGGGGCGTGCCCTTGGGCACGGACAAGCCCTGCCAGGTGCTGGCTTCGTACTTGGGAAAACCTTGCTCCGCCACGGTCGGCGTGTCCGGCAGCAGGAACCAACGCCTGCCGCCGGTGGTGGCAAGCGCACGCACCTTCCCGGTCTCGATCTGCGCCTTCGGAAACACGGAGGTGATCGTGAAGTCGACCTGCCCGCCGAGGACCGCAGTCGCGGCAGGCGCGGCCCCCTGATACGGCACATGCACCAACGGCATGCCGGTGAAACTGCGCAGCAACTCCGTTGCCAGATGTGGCGAGCCGCCGTTGCCGGAACTTGCATAAGTCAGTCCGCCGGCCTTGCGCTTGGCGGCGGCGACGAGTTCGTGCACCGAGTTGGCTTGAAGGGCTGGGCTGGCGAGAAGGATGAGCGGCGCCCGGCCAAGCGTGATCACCGGCACGATGTCCCGGCCGGTGTCGTAGGGAAGTTTGTTCAGCAAGGTCACATTGATAGCGGTGGGCGGCGTATGCAGGAACAACGTATGGCCGTCGGGCGAACTCTTCACAAACAGGTCGGTACCGATGACGGTGCCGGCACCGGGGCGGCTATCGACCAACACCGGCTGCTGCAGGTTCTCGGCAAGCTTCGACACTACGATGCGCGCCATGACGTCGGCGGCTCCACCCGGCGGAAACGGGACTATCAGCCGCATCGGCCGTTGCGGGAAGCCCGCCGCACAAGCCCCCGGCAGCAACGACAGGGTAGCGGCGCCGGTCGCTATCGCTACTGCGGCTTTCCTGAAGGACACTGGACTTCTCCGGCAGTGGCGCGCGCTATGCTTCCTGTACCACGAACGCATCGGCGATCTGCTCGCCAGTGGCGTACCAGACGCCTTCGAACTTACGGGTGTATTCCATGAAATCGCGCAGCAGGGCGACTCGCGATGGACGTCCGATCGCCTGCGGGTGCATCACCAGATTGAACAGGCCGCCCCATTTATAGAGTTCGTCGAACTCGTCCTTCCAAATCGTAAAAATATGCTGGTTCGTCTGGATGACACGCGGGCGCTGGATCGAGCTCAGCATGTAGCCGGCGTCGGCAATGGACCAGTGCGTGGGCAGTTCCACCGGACCCTTCCTGCCGTCCGGTAGCGTGTGTCGATACGGATACACATCGTCCAGCATGTTCGTGTTGTACAGATAACCACGGTCCGCAAGCATCTTGATGGTGTTGGCAGTGATTTCCGCGGCCGGCGGGCGGTAGCCCCTTGGTTTGACGCCGAGCAGCCGGTCGAGTACCTCGGCGGCGCGGTCGAAGTCCGCGCACTCGCGCTCCGGAAACTTGGGATCGGCCCATTCGTGCGAGTAGCCGTGATGCCCGATCTCGAAGCCCGCGTCACGGATCTCCTTGCAGCGGTCCGTGTGGTGGTCCACCACCCAACCCGGGATGTAGAAGGTCGCGGGCATTCGGGTTTCCGCAAGGAGTTCCATGAGTTTGGGTACGGCGCGCTTGGCGCCGTACAGGCCCTGCGAGAGGACACCCATTCGGTCGGCGTTTTCAGGGTTGCGCGCGAGCCAGCTGGATTCCGCATCGAAATCGAACGTCCACATCACCGCCATGCGGACGCCGTTGGGCCATTTCATCGTCATGTCGACACCATCGCCGTTCTGGTTCCATCCTCGGAATGAAAGTACGGCCCTGGCTCTGGCATCAGATCGAGTTCCACTTAGTGATCTCCTTATGAATCGACATCGCGTAGATTCTCGAGATGGGTCGTGGTTCCGTTGAGCTGAGAGTCTTACGCCGCGAGTGGGGCCTAATCCTCCGACTACCCTTCAAGTACAGTGTGCGGTGAGTTACCATAATAAGCCTTATGAGCCTATTGTGTTAGGTCTAAGCTACCGCGCGACGTCGCCTCAATGTGGCTTCGACAATAAATGTGGCGGTACTTTCATGACCGGAATGCCTTCTTCATTCAGCGCGTTAGCCTCATCGCGCGTTGCGATGCCTCGAATCGCGCGCTCCGGCGCATCGCTTCGATGAATTCGCCGCGCCTCGTCCGCAAAATCCCGGCCGACGTCCTCGGTCGATGCAACCCAACGCCTTAGTTTGTCCACTACCGCAGCCAAGTGCGCCGGGTCGGCGGTGGCCGAGCCTTCAACTGCATGCCCGCCGTCGGCAACTCGACCCTCAGAGGTGGGCGCGATCGAGCGCGAACCGCCAGTCTTCAAATGCGCGGCGCTGGGTACGCGGGCGACGTCGTCGGAGTCGCAATGAGGACAGGTCAGTTTGCCGGTATCGAGTTGTCGCTCGCAGTCATCGGCGGACGCGAACCAGCCTTCGAACCGATGGCCGAGGTGACAACGGAAGTCGTAGATGATCACAGGTGCATGGTGCCCGGAACCGGACTCGAACCGGTATGCCCCGATGAAGGAGCGACGGATTTTAAGTCCGTTGTGTCTACCAATTTCACCACCCGGGCGGTGAAATTCAATGGAGGCGGGGGTCGGAATCGAACCGGCGTACACGGCTTTGCAGGCCGCTGCATAACCACTCTGCCACCCCGCCCGCGTGATCTATCCGGGTCGGTGCTCGACCGACGCTACCGCTCACCGCACCCAAAGTTCCGGCCTGCAAGACCATGAAACAAAAATGGGAAGCGCGGACGCACTCCCCAGTGAGGTTGGAGCGGGAAACGAGACTCGAACTCGCGACCTCAACCTTGGCAAGGTTGCGCTCTACCAACTGAGCTATTCCCGCGTTACAGGATCGTGGATTATAGGTACGACCCACCGGATGTCAAGGCGCGGGCGACATGTGGAATTCCGCGCTCAGGAAGACTCGGCGCGCGAGTCGACGCGCGCAGCCGCGGGCGCTTTGGACACGGCGCGAGAGTCCTGCTGCGCAGACGACTGTGGCCGCGCTTTGCGCAAGTAGTACACCATCGACCACAGGGTCAGCACTGCGGCGAGATAGATGAGCCAGGTGCCGATCCGATGGACATCTATCACTCCAAACAACGGCGCGTGATACAGAAGCATCGGTACGGCGGTCATCTGCGCAGCGGTCTTCACCTTGCCGATCATCGACACGGCAACGCTCCGGCTGGCTCCGAGCTTGGCCATCCATTCGCGCAACGCCGAAATCGTGATCTCACGACCGATGATGATCACGGCAACCACCGCGTTGACGCGATCGAGCTCCACCAGCAGGATCAATGCCGCGGCGACGATCAGTTTGTCGGCGACCGGATCGAGGAAGGCGCCGAACGCACTGGTGAACCGGTAGCGCCTGGCGATGTAGCCGTCCAGCAGATCGGTAATCGCCGCCAGTACGAACAGGATCGTCGACAGAAGGTTCTTCTGCTGATCGGTCAGCCACGCGTCCGGCAGATAGAAAATACCGATGAAGATGGGGATCGCGACGATCCTCGCCCACGTGAGCTGATTCGGCAGTGCGGGGTACATGACTCAGTGTAGCGCCCGGTAGATGCGTTCCGCGAGCGAATGACTGATGCCGCCCACCTGCATCAGATCCTGTTCGCTCGCCGCCGTGACCCCACGCAACCCTCCGAACCGGCTCAGCAGTTGCTGTCGCCGCTTCGGACCCACCCCGGAAATGGCGTCGAGCGCCGAGCCGACGCGCTTCTTGTCGCGGCGCGCGCGATGACCCTGAATCGCGAACCGATGGGCTTCGTCGCGGATCTGTTGCACTAGATGAGCCCCGGGATGGTCGGCCGCGAGCTGCAGACTTTCGCGTCCATCGGTGAACACCAGCGTCTCCAGTCCGGGCCTGCGCGCCTCCCCTTTCGCTACCCCCACCACCGGTACATCGTTCACGCCGAGATCGTTCAGGACCGCGCGTGCAATCTGCGACTGCCCCTTGCCGCCGTCGATCAACACCAGATCTGGCAGCCGCCCTTCGCCTGAAACGAGGCGCTTGAAGCGACGTTCCAGCACTTCACGCATCGCCGCATAATCGTCGCCCGGGGCGTCGGGTGTCACGTTGTAGCGCCGATACTCCCCGGGGCGCATGCCGTCGCCGTCGTACACCACGCACGAGGCGACCGCCGCTTCGCCCATCGTGTGGCTGACGTCGAAGCATTCGATCCGCCGGACGATGTCGGACAGTTTCAGCGCTTCCTGCAGCGCTGCGAGCCTCGCTTCCTGGTTCTGCTGACTGGCCACCCGGCGCTCGAGCGCGAGGCGCGCATTCTGGCTCGCCATCTCGAGCCATTTACGACGGATCTCGCGCGGATGTGTCGACAGGTGCACCTTGCGCCCCGCCTGTTCGGACAGCACCGTCAGCAGCGCCTCGGCTTCGATCGGTTGGTTGACGATGATCTGCGCAGGCACATCGGCCTCCAGATAATGTTGCGACAGAAAGGCCAGCAGGACCTCGGCCGGGCTCGCGCCATCCGTATGTTCCGGAAACAGGCTGCGATCGCCGACATGTCTGCCTGCCCGGATCATTGCGACATTCACGCAGAATCGGCCGGCGACCTCCTCGCACGCAACGACGTCCGCATCGGTCGGCGTCCCGGCATCGACGAACTGCGATTCCCGGACCCGGCGCAGCGCTTTTACCTGATCGCGCAGGGTCGCGGCTTCCTCGAACGCAAGTCGCGCCGACGCCGATTCCATTCTTCGGGCCAGCTTGTCGATGACGAGGTCGTCATGGCCGCCGAGAAACAGCTTCGCATCCGCGACGTTCTCGGCATACGCATCGCGATCGATCAGTCCGACGCACGGTCCGGTGCAGCGCTGAATCTGCTGCAGCAGGCAGGGTCGGGACCGGTTGCGGAACACCGTGTCTTCGCAGGTACGTAGCCGGAACACTTTCTGGATCAGCTGAATACTGGCGCGCACCGCCCCCGCGTTGGGAAACGGTCCGAAAAACTGCGATTTCTCGTCGACGGCCCCCCGGTAGAAAGCCAACCTCGGAAACTGACCCGAGCCGATTCGCAGGTAGGGATAGGACTTGTCGTCCCGATACAGGATGTTGTAGCGCGGCAGCAGCGCTTTGATGAAGTTGTTCTCGAGCAGCAAGGCTTCCGATTCGGACCGCGTCACCGTCACTTCGATCTGATGCACCTGGCGCACCATGTACTCGATGCGCGGTGACGCATTGCGGCCGCTTTGCCAATACGATCCGACGCGCTTACGCAGGTCGTTCGCCTTGCCGACGTAGAGCACCCTGCCCTGCCCGTCGAGCATCCGGTAGACCCCCGGCAGGTGAGGCAACTCCGCGATCAGCGCGTGAAGACGCGGGAGAGGATCGCCGACGCTCTGTTCGTTGCTGGGCACCAACGATGTGTCTGACTGTGACAAGGAGGCCTAAACTCAACAATTATTCACATAAAGATTGACATATACACAATTGATACATAAAAAGTTTATGTTCGCTCATTGTCATCGTTTCTTCGCCGTTGACGAAACGGAATCACCGTCGCACTGCGCGTTCGCGTTGGTGCTGCAGGCGCGAGGTTGCGTCCATCGATCGGTACCGTGACGGTCGACAGCCGAGCGAGTGTGTCACGCAAGCGCGCGAGACTCTCCCACATCATCGCGTGCGTTTTCAGGCACGCCGCCAGATCGCTGCCGGCGCGCGATCGCTCCAGGTCGAGCCGGAACTGGACTCCCCGCAAACGAGGACGTATCGCGGTCGGGGCCTGCGCGATGACCGACTCGATGGCCGCCACCCGGCGCTGCTCGAACGCCTGTGGATCGGCAGAATGCAACCGCCGCCACTCATCGAAATCAAAACCCGAAGTTGCGTCTGGCGGTTCCGACATGATGACGAACGAGGCAGGAGAGCGATTGAAGAGCGTTGGCCGAATGCCGCCGACGCGTGAACTTGGACTTCTTGAGGCAAACCCGAGCGTGCGCGCTCCGGCAGATCGATCGCAAGGTAACAGTTCCGCCAGAGCCCCCGAGCGCGGCAGCGCTTGCACAACACCGCCTCGGCCATGTCACACCGCGCGCGTCCGCTCCACCAGCACCTGAAAGGATTCGTCGGCCGCCAATTGAGCCAGTGTCGGCGCCCCGGCGGCGCCGCGCAATCGGGCGATCCGGCGCGCGCTCGCGACGCTGACCACCGGCAACTTGCGCGCAAGAAGTTGATCCGCAAGATCGGGACGATTGCACACGAGTACCATATCGCACCCCGCATCGAGCGCTGCCATGGCCCGGGCCAGGACATCGCCAGCGACGCTTGCCCCCTCCATGGCAAGATCGTCGCTCAGTATCGCGCCGTCGAAGCCGAGTTGGGTGCGCAGAATATCCCGCAACCAGCGGCGCGAGAATCCCGCTGGCGCCGGGTCGACTGCGGGATAGATCACATGGGCGGGCATCACCGCGTCCAGTTCGCCGCGTGCGAGGCGGGCGTACGGCAGCAAGTCTCCGCGCAGAATTTCCTCCAATGAACGCGGATCGGTCGGCACCGCGGTATGCGAATCCGCGAGCGCATGGCCGTGGCCGGGAAAGTGTTTGCCGACCGCCGCCATGCCGCCGCGGCGCAATCCGCTGATCAACCCCCGGGCAAGCGCGGTCACTGCGAGAGGGTCGCTATGAAACGCGCGATCGCCAATGACCTGGCTTCGATCAAAATCGAGATCGAGGACGGGCGTAAAGCTGAAATCCACGCCGCAGCCGCGCAATTCAGCCGCGAGCACATGCCCCACCTCGATCGCACGCTCGACGGCCTCGTTGCGATCCGCGTCCCAGCGTCGGCCGAGGGACGCCATCGGCGGCAGCACTGTGAACGAATCCCGGAACCTCTGGACTCGGCCTCCCTCATGGTCGACGCCGATCGGCAGTGTCGGCGTACGCAGCGCGTGAATTTCGTCGACCAGCGCAACGAGCTGCGTCGGCGACGAATAGTTTCGTGCGAAAAGAATCACGCCCCCGCACATCGGACTGTCCAGGCGTGCACGATCGGCGGACGTCAGCACCAAGCCCTCGACGTCGAGCATCACCGGTCCGAGCGGGCGCGGCGCAACCGAACCGCGAGGTCGACGCAATACTTCGCTCATCGAGGCACCGTCTGCCCGCTGCATTCGAGCACTACCATCGCACACACCATGCCGCGTTCATCGGTCAGCGACACGTGCCGGCCGCCGATCCCGACGCGCTCGGCGTGAAGCGCGAGCGCGTCCCCGAAAATCAGCAACGGTTTGCCGCGCGGGTCATTGGTCACCCCCATCTGCTGCAGGGTCGCGGGAAAGCGCAGGCCCAGCCCGAAGGCCTTCGAGCAGGCCTCCTTCGCAGCAAAACGCTGCCCGATGAAATTGACCGGACGCCGCGAACGAGCGAATGCGACCCGTTCGGCCGGCATCAGCACGCGGTCGACGAAACGCTTGCCAAAACGCGCGAGAAGACGCTCGATACGCTCGAGCGCGACCAGATCGGTACCGATGCCGTAAATCATCGCGTGTCTGCGCGTCGACCGGACGCGATCGCAGCGACATAAGCGCGAACGGCCGAGTCGAGCCCCATTTCGAGCGCATCGCCGATCAATGCATGGCCGATCGATACCTCCGCGATCGGCCCTGCTGCCTCGACGAACTGCGCAACGTTCTGCAGATTCAGATCGTGTCCGGCGTTCACCGCCAAGCCGGCAACCCTGGCTGCGTGTGCGCTCTCCACATAGCGCGCGAGCAGTGCCGGATTCGCGGGCGCGCGCGCAAAGCTTTCGGTATAGAGCTCTACCCGGTCGGCGCCGATCTCGCGCGCGTATCGCATCGTCTCCGGCGCGGGATCCATGAACAGACTGACGCGCACGCCGGCCGCATGCAGCCGGGCCACGAGCGGCTCCAGCTCATGCGCACGCGCGGGCAAGGCCCAGCCAGAATTCGACGTCACTGCGTCCGCATCATCGGGCACCAGCGTACATTGGTGGGGGCGCGTTTCGAGTGCAATCGGCATCAGATTGTGAAACGGATTGCCCTCGATATTGAACTCGGCCTCGGGATGGCGTTCCAGCAGCAGCGCGAGCTCGCGCACATCGGATGCGCGCACATGCCGCGCATCGGGGCGCGGATGCACGGTGATTCCGGCGGCTCCAGCGTGCAATGCGATCGTGGCAGCGCGCGTCACGCTCGGCAAACCGCTGTCGCGCGCATTGCGCAACAGGGCGATCTTGTTCAGATTGACGCTGAGTCGGGTCATCGTTCGAGACGTCGATGCGGCGCGCTAGATGTTGTGGAATGATCGGAGCAGATCGCGCGTGCGCAGAGGCTGTTCGCCGAGATAATGTGCAAGCACGCGGCGCGTAAGGGTCTTGCTCTCGTGAAGGCTTAGCGGATCGGAAAAGCGGTCTTGCGCCAGATCAAGCAGCGTCTGCCCACGCAATTCTATTCCGTCCGCCTCGCCGTCGGCGCGCACCGCGCCGACGCCCACCCGATAGATGTAACGCGCGGCGGGGTCGATCGGTTCGCCCGACTCGGCATCGCGGTCGAGCACCAGGGCGTAACCGATCTCGCGCAGCAGTTCGCGTTCGAAGCGTCGCAACGTAGCCGACATCCCGGACTCTCCGGCGAGATCGATCAGCGCCTGTCGATACCTCTCGAACAGGCGTTCGTGCGGGTCTTCGCGCTTCAGCAGACGCAACAGCAGCTCGTTGAGATACAGCCCGCAGAGCAATGCGGTCGCGCGCAGCGGTGGCAGTCCGCCGATCCACTCCACCTTGTGCAACGTGCGCAACTCGTTTTTCCCGCCCCACCCCGCCGCCATCGGCTGGAACGGCAGCATCAGTCCGCGAGTCGCCGAGCGGGCCCGTCGTGCACCGCGTGCGACCCACGCGACACGTCCATACTGACTGGTGAATGCCTCCACGATCAGACTCGTCTCGCGGAAGGGATACGTATGCAGCACGAAGCATTGCACCCCGGTCACGCGCCCGCCGGGTAACGACCCATCCACGGTCAGCGGCGCTCGTCGTCGGAGACTCCGGCGTCGGAGCCAGGCTTCGATCGCGCGCGCGTGCGCTGTACCTTGACCCAGAGTTCGAGGAACACCTTGCAGTCGAACAGCGATTCCATGTCCTGTCGCGCGGCAGAGCCGATCGCCTTCAATTGCGCGCCGCGTTCACCGATGACGATCGCTTTCTGCCCCGCTTTCAACACCGAAATCGTGGCATAGATCCGACGCAGTGCAGGCAGTTCCTCGAACTGGTCGATCGACACGTCGCACGCGTACGGCAGCTCCGCGCCGAGAAAGCGGAACAGCTTCTCCCGCACTATCTCCCCGGCGAAATAGCGCTCGCCTCGGTCGGTCAGCGCGTCTGCATCGTACAGGTGCGTCTGCTCCGGCAGGTGCAGCGCCAGCGCATCGAGCAGGGGATCGAACGCCGCATCCCGCTCTGCGCTGACCGGCACGATGGCGGCGAATTCGCGCTCACGCCGCACCCGATCGATGAACGGCAACAACAAGCGTTTGTCGCTCAACTGGTCTATCTTGTTGATGACCAGCACCACAGGCATTTCCTTCGGCAGCGCCCGGCCTACCGCCTGATCTTCGGCTCTGAAACGACCGGCCTCGACCACCCATGCCACCGCGTCGACGCTGTCGAGCGCCTGGATCACCTCACGATTGTAGGTGCGCGATGCATGGCCGCTGCGATTGTCCTGCAGACCGGGCGTATCGACGAAGCCGAACTGCGCGTCGTCGCGGGTCAGAATCCCGAGCAGGTTGCTCCGTGTCGTCTGCGCACGCCCGGAGACGATCGCGAGCTTGCGTCCGATCAGCCGGTTGAGCAGGGTCGACTTGCCCACGTTCGGTCGCCCGACGATGGCAATGCGACCAGCGCGCGCAGGCAGCGGCGGGACCGCGGGCGCCGCCGGCAGGCCATCGCCTGGCATGCTCACCGGAGCTGCGCGAAGGCTGCGTCCGCAGCCGCCTGTTCGGCAGCGCGACGACTCGAACCGGTACCGTGCGTGCGCAGCGCCAGGACGTCGATCGTGCACTCCACGTCGAATCGCTGGGCATGCGCCTCACCGGTGATCGTCACCACCGCGTACCTCGGCAGTGGATGCCGCCGCGCCTGAAGCCATTCCTGAAGGCGCGTTTTCGCATCCTTCGCCGGGGCATCGATATCGATCGACTGCAACCGTTGCGCAAGGCTGGTCACCACGAATGCTCGTGCGGCAGCATACCCTGCATCGACAAACACCGCGCCGACCACTGCCTCGAAGGCGTCGGCGAGGATCGATGGGCGGCGTTGCCCACCTGTCTTCGCCTCGCCGTCTCCCAGTTTCAGCACGTTACCCAGCCCAAGCTGCGAAGCGACTTCGAACAGCGCCTGCTGGTTCACGAGATTCGCACGCAGGCGCGACAGTTCGCCCTCAGCCGCGAGCGGAAACCGATCGAGCAGCGTCTGAGCCACGACGCAGTTCAGCACGCTGTCGCCGAGAAACTCGAGCCGCTCGTTGTTGTCGGCACCATGGCTTCGATGGGTGAGTGCTCTCCCCAGCAATGTCGGGTCGGCAAACTCGTGCGCGACGGCGCTGGGCATGGACCCTTCGACTGCGGCTCGACGCAGGCGCAACGCGCTCAGCGCGACGATGCCTTGAAATCGACCAGCAGGCTGACGTTGCCGATCACCGGGATGACGACCTGATACTGACTGCGAATCACCAGGGCACCCGCTTCGCGCGTGACCTCGAGGTCTTCGGAAGAGATCGCTCGCACCTGATCAATCGACACCTGGCGGCCAAAAGCCGCCCGCACGTCGGCTGCCGTCGCATTGGAGAACTCGGGATTGTTCGCGATCTGATTGAAGATCTTGTTGATCGTGTATTGCTCGAGATACGCTGGAATCAACTTGAAACCGAAGATCAGGACGAAAACAAGCGCGATGCAAACCAGCATGAAACCCATCAGAGAAACGCCGCATTGCCGGTTGCGCGTGAACATGAATGCCTTCACTGAATGCGCGTGCCGATCCGGCTCATCGCGTCGAAGTTCCACCAGATCATCACCGCCTTGCCGACGATGTTGCGCTCGGGGACAAATCCCCAATAACGACTGTCTGCGCTCGCGTCACGGTTGTCGCCCATCATGAAAAAATGTCCGGGCGGCACCGTACAGGTAAACCCCGATTCATTGTATTCGCAATTTTCACGCAGCGGAAAGCGGCGCACGCCGCCGATCTGCAGCGTCGGCATTTCCGGCTGCACGAGAATGTCGTGGGGGTGTGCGCCCAGTGACTCGGTGAGGCGACGCGCATTGACGAACGAGAGCCCGCCTTCGACATAGCTGTAGTCGCCCACTGCCTTCACCGGCAACGCCTGCCCGTTGAGTTCGAGCCGTTTGTCGCGGTAGGTGACCTTGTCGCCGGGCACACCGACCACCCGCTTGATGTAGTCGAGTGAAGGGTCTTCGGGGTAACGGAACACCATCACATCGCCACGCTGCGGCGAATTCATGTCGAGCACTTTCACGTTCGCCACCGGCAGCCGAATGCCGTACGTGTACTTGTTGACCAGAATGAAGTCGCCGACCAGAAGGGTCGGAATCATCGAGCCCGAAGGAATCTTGAACGGTTCGACGAGGAACGAGCGCAACACGAACACGATCAGGATGACAGGGAAAAAGCTCTTCGGATACTCGACCCACCACGGCTCCGGCATCCCCTGGGGACGCGACCTGCGCAGCACCAGCTTGTCCAGCAGCCATACCCCGCCGGTGACAACCAGCAGGATCAGCATGATCAACGGGAAATTCAACGTGTACTCTCTTTTCGATTGCGCCCGCCCCGGCCAGCGCATGGCACTGCCGGTCGCGACGTGCGCGGAGTTTACTTGCTGTCGGTGCGCAGCACAGCGAGGAAGGCCTCCTGGGGAATCTCGACACGCCCGACCTGCTTCATCCGCTTCTTGCCTGCCTTCTGCTTTTCGAGCAACTTGCGCTTGCGGCTGATGTCACCCCCATAGCATTTGGCGAGTACGTTCTTGCGCAGCGCCTTGATGGTCTCGCGCGCAATGATATGCGCCCCGATCGCTGCCTGTACGGCAACATCGAACATCTGCCGAGGAATCAGTTCGCGCATCTTCACCGCGAGTTCTCGACCACGCGCCTGGCTCGTAGAGCGATGAACGATCACCGACAGTGCGTCGACCTTTTCGCCGTTTATCATGATGTCGAGCTTGACCAGATCGGACGAACGAAAGTCGGTGAACTCGTAGTCGAGGGAGGCGTAACCCCGACTGACCGATTTCAGCCTATCGAAGAAGTCCATGACGACCTCGTTCAGCGGTAGCTCGTAGGTCAGGATGACCTGGCGCCCCGAGTAGTGCATGTCTTTCTGCGCGCCGCGCTTCTGATTGCAGAGCGTCATCACCGGACCGACGTAATCCTGCGGCACGATGATCGTCGCCAGAATCATCGGCTCCATCACGTCGTCGATCTTCGACTGCTCAGGCAGTTTCGACGGATTGTCGATCTCGATCGTGTCTCCATCGCGCAGGACGATCCGGTACACCACCGTCGGCGCAGTGGTGATCAGATCGATGTCGTACTCGCGCTCGAGTCGCTCCTGCACGATCTCCATGTGCAACAGGCCCAAGAATCCGCAGCGAAAGCCGAAGCCCAGCGCCTGCGAGGTCTCGGGCTCGTAGCGCAGCGACGAATCGTTCAGATGGAGCTTCTCGAGCGCGTCGCGCAGCGCTTCGTAGGCGTTCGATTCGACCGGATACAACCCCGCGAAGACCTGCGACTGGATTTCCTTGAAGCCAGGCAATGGCGCTTCGGCGCGCCGGTCGGCCAGGGTCAGGGTGTCTCCGACCTGGGCTGCCTTGAGTTCCTTGATGCCTGCAATCACATAGCCGACCTCGCCCGCCGACAGGACATCGGTGGGGCGCCCCTTGGGCGTGAACACCCCGACCTGTTCGCACCCGTACATCGCGCCGGTCGCCATCAGCAGCAGCTTGTCTTTCGGACGCAGTGCGCCATCCTTGACGCGCACCAGCATCACGACGCCGACGTAATTGTCGAACCACGAGTCGATGATGAGCGCCTTCAACGGGCCGTCCGGATCACCCTGCGGCGGAGGAATCCTGGCGATAGCCATTTCCAGGATGTCGTCGATGCCCAGACCGGTCTTCGCACTCGCGCGCACCGCATCGTGGGCATCGATGCCGATGATGTCCTCGATCTCCTGGATCACGCGTTCGGGTTCTGCCGACGGCAGATCGATCTTGTTCAGCACCGGCACGACGACCATCCCAAGCTCGGTGGCCGTGTAGCAGTTCGCGACGGTCTGCGCCTCGACGCCCTGGGACGCGTCGACGACCAGGAGCGCGCCCTCGCACGCCGACAGCGAACGCGACACCTCGTAGGAGAAGTCCACATGACCGGGCGTATCGATCAGGTTCAGATGATAGGTCTGACCGTCGCGCGCGAAATAGGTCAACGCCGCGGTCTGCGCCTTGATCGTGATGCCGCGCTCGCGTTCGAGATCCATCGAATCGAGCACCTGCTCGTCCATCTCCCGATCGGACAATCCGCCGCAACGCTGAATGAAGCGGTCGGCAAGCGTCGACTTGCCATGGTCAATGTGGGCGATGATCGAAAAGTTGCGGATGTGCTGCATCGAGTCTCGTGGCGAAGCTACGGGTGGTGAGTAGACGTGCTACAGCGCGGTCGCTGATGCCCGCGGATTCTAGCCAAGTTGTTGTGATATCGGGGTTTTCTCTGGCGGCTCAACCGCTTGCATAAGCCGCTCGTGGGCGGCCGCGTCGATGCGGGCGAAGCAGATTAGTTCCCCATCGTCGCGGGTAAGCACCGGCACGCGCGCCGAGTAGACGGACTGCAAGTCGGGACGCTCGTCCAGGTCCACGACCTGCAGCGCCATGCACCCCGCCGCGACCAGAGGTTGGAGTTCGGCCAGCATCGTTTCGCAGAGGTGACAGTAGTCGTGAATATAGATGATGAACGCGGACATGGCATCCCGTAGGGCGCGGACGCGCCCGGCCGAACGGTCAGGAACGATTCAGGTTCAAGCAAAAACGCCCCGGCGCGAGGTAGCGTCCGGGGCGTTGAGGGGGAGTCTGACGATGACCTACTTTCGCGCGAAAAGGATCGCACTATCATCGGCGCTGGAGCGTTTCACGGACCTGTTCGGGATGGGAAGGGGTGGTTCCACT